>JAUVRF010000220.1 GCA_030597775.1 Methanobacteriota archaeon
GGAGTCCTCCTCATGTTCGACGAGATCCAGACCGGCCTGTGCAGGACGGGCAAGATGTTCGCCTTCCAGTACGAGGAGGCCAAGCCGGACGTGCTCACCCTGGGCAAGGCCCTCGGCGGGGGCGTCATACCGCTGTCGGCGGCCATCTCCTCACGGGAGATCATGTCCACCTTCACCCCCGGCAGCCACGGAAGCACCTTCGGCGGCAACCCCCTGGCCTGCGCCATCGGCGAGGCGGCCATCGACGTGCTCGTCGACGAGAGGCTGGACGAGCGGGCCACCGAACTGGGCGAGTACCTGGTCGGGCGCCTGGAGGAGATCCGCACCCCCGATGTCAAGGAGATCCGTGGCAAGGGCCTGCTGGTGGGCGTCGAGATGCACCTCCCCGAGGGCGCGACCGTCCGCCCCATCTGCGAGAAACTGATGGGCATGGGAATGCTCTGCAAGGACACCCACGAGCGGACCATCAGGCTGGCTCCCCCGCTGACCATCACCAAGGATGAGCTGGACTGGGCTGTTGGGCTCCTAACCCAGGTGTTGTGAGGCGGCGCCCGCCCCCTCCGTTGGTTGGAGGCTGCGGGAGGGCGCGGACGCCGGCCCCATGTTAGCCTAATTCCCCGCCGGCTTGACGAGGACGGGCTTGTCCTTTCCTTCTTCCTTGAATCTGTCACCAACGTAGGAGACCGTCCTCTGGGGGAACGCGACGACGATGCCCTCTTCCCGGAACCTTTTGTCTATGGTCTCTTGGACCAGGCCTGCGGTCCTCCACTGGTCCAGGACCTCTCGGACGTAGTACCAGGCTCTGAACTCCAGCGAGTCGTTCCCGAACCTCTTGAAGTTGACCAAGGGCTTCCGCTCGTAGTCGTCCAGGACCACACTGGGTGTCTCGTTGATGGCCGCGAGTATGATCTCCTTGGTGGTGGCGATGTCCGACCCGTACTCCACCCCGATGTCCATCTCGATGCGCAGGCTGATGTCGGGCTCATTAAGGTTTACGATGGTCTGGTTGGCCACTGAGTTATTGGGGACGATGAGGTACTCATGACCCAGGATGTTGTACAGCCTTGTTGATCGGAATCCCACCTTGAGGACCTCGCAATATTTCTCCTCGAAGAGGACCGTGTCCCCCTGCTCGAAGGGCTGGTCCATCATTATCCAGAGCCCCGAGAAGAAGTTGGAGATGGTGTCCTGGAGGGCGATGCCCAGGATGATGGCCAGGACGCCGAGGCCCGCTACATACATCGTGACGTTGACACCATTATAGGCCAACACCCAGATGATCCCGATGACCACAATGCACATCCCTCCGACGATGTCCAAGAGGGGTATGAAGCTCTTGTGAGCGTTGGTGCCCTTCATCCCCGCGTGCTCACTGGCGAAGGGGATTATTCCCGACCTGTAAACCTTGTATACCAGGTAGCCGGCGATGAGCGAGAAGAGAAGTCTATACAGGGCGGAGATAGATTCATACAGACTGTCAGGGATCTCCTCGATCACTGCGAGGGCTTCCACTATGCCGTATAATAGGATGAGGATGAACACTGGCCAATCTATTATCTTCTTTATCTCGGCGTCTGTATTCGTCTTGTAAGGTGCGAACACCTTCTTCAGGACCCAGTGTATGATATACACTGAGACCAACGCAATCACTAACCAAATGACGACCTGTATCACGAAACTGATGTACTGGTCGCCAGCCCACTCTTGCAATGTACCTATCGTATCTGCCATTCTGCAGCCTCCGGAGGATGGAAGGCGGTCCAGATAGAATACTTTAATCATCCGGCGGGGGCCGTCTCCCGTCCCGGAAGTGGGCGAAGGCCAGCACGGGATGGTGGAGCAGCATCCGGGGGCCAGAGTAGCGCATCACCACGCGAACCCGCTCCCGCATGTCCGGCTTGTAGCAATGAATATTACAGTTCCCACAGGCGGGCTTGGCGTCGGCGAACCTGCACCGGTCGAGGCGGGCGAAGGCGTACTCCCGCAGGGCCCCACACTCGTCGCACAACTCCCCCCGGGTGTCGTGGTGACCCTTGCAGTAGATGTGGATCATAGCATCCACCGTCCTTCGCTCGCGGTCCAATCGCTTGCCCATACCAGACCCGTTCCGCGGAAGGGAGGAGGGGCCTAATAAGCATGGCGCCAGAGGCCAAATGGATCTCACGATAGGAGCCGAGCGTCGTAACAACACCCATCCCAGGCCAGCGAGGCCGGCCGGCCAACCAACGGGCCTAGTACACCTTCAATGATACGCTGTAATGGACGATGCGACCCCCGTCCGGCCCAACAGCCTTTTACCCGTAACGAGATAGTGGACGCGACTGGGGGAAGAGAGCCATGGATATCATAGACAAGGCCACCAAGCAATGGACCATCGAAGTGCGCCGCCAGCTCCATCGCCACCCCGACCCGACGGGGGAGGAGGAGGGCACCCAGGCATTGCTATTCCAGTTCCTCGAGGAGCTGGGCATCCCTGCCCGGCCCATCGCCGGGAACGGCATCATCGCCGACATCGAGGGCGGTCTGCCGGGCCGCACCGTCGCCCTCCGCGCCGACCTCGACGCCCTCCTTATCGACGAGGTCCCGACGGACCGCAACACCGATTACATCTCGGAGAACCCGGGCGTCATGCACGGCTGCGGTCACGACGGCCACATGGCGATGGTCTTGGGCGTGGCCAAGGTGCTCGCGGCCAAGGGCGACCAGCTCCCCGGCCGCCTCCGGCTCATCTTCCAGCCCCACGAGGAGAAGCATCCCGGGGGCGCAACGACGGTCATCGACGAGGGAGGATTGGAGGGCGTGGACGCCATTTTCGGTTATCACATCATGGGCTATCTCCCCTCGGGCCTCATCGCCTTCCGTCCCGGCCCCCAGATGGCCCACATCCGCACCTTCGAGATCACCTTTACGGGCAAGAGCGGCCACCACATGGACCCCGAGCGGTGCATCGACCCAATCGTGATGGCCTCCCGTTTCGTCGATACCATCGAGCGGGACGTGTCCAACGAGCTGGACCCCACACACCCCTTCGTGTTCGGCTTCGGAAGCATCCACGGTGGCACCCAGTTCAACCAGACCCCCGACAAGGTGGTGCTGGACGGAACGTTCCGCACCTTCGACACCGACGACGCCGACACCATGAGCCAGGTCATGGAGCGGAACCTGGACTCCATGGTGATGGCCTTCACCAAGGACCCCGAGGAGGACGTTCCGAGCATCGAGTTCAGCCTCGTCAAGGGCTACCCCGTTGTGGAGAACGACCCGGACCTGGCCACCCGGGCGGCCGCCCTCCTGCGAAACGAGGGCTATGAGATCGACCCCGTCACCCCCTTGAACTTCGGCGCCGAGGACTTCGCGTACTACCTCAAGGAGGTCCCGGGCCTGTTCATGTTCCTTGGCACCAACAACCCGGGCAAGGGCATCACCGCCGTCAACCACTCCAGCCGCTTCGACATAGACGAGGACATCCTGGAGATCGGCGTGAGGGCGATGGCGACCCTGGCACTCGATTCACTGGCACAAGAGGACTCCGTATGACCGACGGCTACGAGGTCCACCCCCTCACATCGGACCGATGGGACGACCTGGTGACCCTCTTCGGGCCCAAGGGCGCCCAGGAGGGCTGCTGGTGCATGTGGTGGCGACAGACGGCGGCGGACTGGAAGATCATGGCCGGCGAGAAGAACAAGGAGGCCATGCGCTCCCGCGTGGAGACCGGAGAGGAGCCGGGCCTTCTGGCATACTCGGATGGCGAGCCGGCGGGTTGGATATCCCTGGGCCCACGGGAGTCATTCCCCCGCTTCGAAAGATCGAAGATATTGAAGCCCGTGGACGACCAGCCGGTCTGGTCCATCATCTGCTTCTTCATCGCCAAGGCCCACCGGCGCAAGGGCCTCTCCGTCACCCTGCTCCGCGCCGCCGTCGGGTACGCCAGGGAGCACGGCGCAACCATCCGGGAGGGCGACCCCACCGACCCCAAGGACGGGAAGGGAGTGGACGCCTTCGTCTACACGGGCCTCATGTCAGCATTCGAACAGGTGGGCTTCAAAGAGGTCGCGAGGCGGTCCGAGACCCGGCCGATAATGAGGCTCGAGCTGGAGTGAGCTCAGTCGACAGCCGGAGCGTCCTCGGGACCCACCCTGGCCATGCCCCTCACATCGGCCCTCACCGCGGACATCAGGTAATCGTCCAGCAGCTCCTTGTACAGCTCGAAGGCCTCCCCCTCGGCCTTGACCCGCTTGTTCTTCGGGATCGACCA
>JAUVRF010000231.1 GCA_030597775.1 Methanobacteriota archaeon
AGCCCCACCGATCCATCCCCATCAGGACGAGCCGCCACGAGAGCTCCATGACCGAGGTCAGCGCCAAGAGGGCCTTCCTCACCTCGTTCGTCCTCTTCTCCATCATTCTCGCGCCCATCTGTGGGATCGCGGCCTATTTCGCCAGGGATTTCGGTTCCATCGCGGAATGGTTCGCGGGCCGCGAGGAGGCCTTCATTATCGGAATGGCCATAGGCGTGGTCATTGCATTCGGGATGTCGATCCTCTTCACGCGCAAGGCCATCGCCCAGCCGGCCTAGGGTCCAGGGGTCCCAAGGAACCTATTCTCATTGCAGGGGCAGGGGCCTCATTCAAGCGTCTCCAGCTCGAAGTGGACGCCGAGCCCCTCGAGGACCGCATGAACCTTGTCAGCGAACCAGATGGCGTCCTGGACAGTGGCGTTCCTGTCCCACTCGTACACGAGGTCCTGAGAACCCCGTGTGGGCTTGAAACCAAGCATGCAGAGCCGGTCGAAGATGTCGGAGGGTTTGGCTCCCTCCGAGGAGAACATCAGCTGGATGTACGTCTTCATGCTAACATAATGGGATTCCCCGGGCGGCTTATAACCCTTCGTATTTGTACCTGGTACCTTCTCCGACGCCCCCCCTAAAGGCTTATCATGCCCCGTTGCCTTCCGGAGGCCAGTGAACCCACTGGAGGATGCCGCGGCGGTCGTGGCCGCCCGGATAAGGGATGCCAAGGACGTGTACATCGTCTCCCACATCGATGCGGACGGTATAAGCTCTGGCTCCATCGCATATCGGACCGTCCGACGTCTCGGGCTCCGGCCCGAGATGGACTTCATCAAGCAGCTTGACGACTTCGTCATCGAACGACTCTGCAAGGAGGTCCCCGAGGGGACCCTCGTGTGGTTCACAGACCTGGGCTCGGGCCAGCTTGACCGTCTCAGGGGCATCGACTGTGTTGTCACCGACCACCATCAACCCGCGTCTACGGAGGTGAGCGGAGCACTGCTCGAGGGTGGTTCGTTCGTCCAGGCCAATCCACATCGGGCGGGCGTCGATGGAGCCCAGGAGATCTCGGGGGCTGGCATGGCCTACCTGACGGCGCGGGCGGTCGACAAGGTCAACCTTGACCTGAGCATGCTGGCTATCGTCGGGGCGGTGGGGGACATGCAGCACACCCGCGAGGGGCGCCTCGTGGGCCTGAACGCCTCCATCGTCGAGGAGGCCGTCGAGGCAGGCATCGTCGAGGTCCGCATGGACCTGGCATTCTTCGGTCGCGAGACCCGTCCGATCCACAAGTTGCTCCAGTACTCCAGGCCCGCGATACCCGGGGTGTCGGGCACGGAGATGGGGGCCATGGAGGTCATGAAGGACGCCGATGTTGAACCCAAGGAAGGTAAGGATTGGCGTACCTGGTCGGACCTCTCGATCGAGGAGAAGCAGCGCATCATCGCACGGCTTGGTGAGATCCTCCTCACCCAGGGGCACGGCCACAAGGCGGTCTCCCGTCTTGTCCAGGAGGTCTACACGTTCCCGGCCGAGGAGCGGGGTTCCGAGACCCGGGACGCCATGGAGTTCGCCACCCTCCTCAACGCCTGTGGCCGATACGGCATGGCACGGGTCGGGATGGAGGTGTGCCTTGGTGATCGGATGGACGCGATGACGGAGGCCAAACGCCTCCAGGGCTCCCACAGGGCCAAGCTCGTCGCTGGTCTGCGCAGCGTCCAGAGCCTGGGAGTTGTCTCGAGGCGGTCCATCCAGTTCTTCCACGCCGGGGATACGATCCCCGACACCATCATCGGAACGGTGGCCAGCATGGCCCTTCAGGCCCCCGGGATCGACCTGGACCCTGGACTGCCGATCATCGCCCTTGCCAAAAAGCGGGACGAGCCCGGGGTGATCAAGGTATCGGGCCGCGGCACCCGGGACCTGGTGGACGAGGGCCTCGACCTTGCCAAGGCCATGACGGAGGCCGCATCGGGCGTGGGAGGCATAGGTGGCGGACACAACATCGCCGCCGGGGCATCCATCCCCGAGGGGAAGGAGGAGGAGTTCCTGGTGGCCCTGGAGGCCATCGTCGCGCGACAAGTCCCTCGGCTAGCGGGCGACGACGGCGACCAGGACGCTTCAGAGTCCACTTAGTCGTCTATCGTCCATGCCTTCTTCCAATCGCTGGTGTCCCTCATTATGCCGCCCCTTCCAGCGGACCTGGACCTGTCCAGATGTCCGCTGTCCGGGCCCGTCGGGTTCGTGAGGTCCTTGAACTCGTCGATGTTGGCGACCCCGTCACCGTCAGGGTCGCCCCAGGTACCGTTGTCGCCCTCGGGATCGAAGGGGTTCAGGCCGTACACCAGCTCGTACCAGTTGGACATCCCGTCACCGTCGTTGTCGCTGAGCAATGCCTCCCAGCCGTCGATTATGCCGTCGTAGTCGGTGTCCCAGTCGTTCGGGTCCGGCGTGATGTCGTTGATGCCGTCCCGGTCCAGGTCGAGGCCGTAAAGGTACTCCTCCAGGTTGCAGAAGGACTCGTTCTCCAGCACGGGATCGATCCTGCCGTCCCCGTTGATGTCGTACTCTCGGATGATGTACTGGCCGTACTGGTCCCGCTGGAGCGAGTAGTTGATGCCGTCCCAGTCCGGGTCCTCGTACGGGTCGCTCGGGTCAAGGGGTGACAGGTTGGGCTTGGCCGTGAACGGGTCCCAGTAGGCGTACATGACCTCCCAGCCGTCGGGCATGCCGTCGCCGTCCGTGTCCGGGTCCGTCGGGTCCGTGTGGCTCACGTCGCGGGCGTGCTCCGCCGAGTTGTTGAGACCGTCCTGGTCCATGTCCCCCGCGCCCTCCGGGATGCCATGGGCGTCGTACGCCGTTATCGGGCTCAGGGACTGTACCTCCCGGGTCGGGTTCAGGGGCCGCTGTGTCGCCGTGATGTGCAACGGGAAGGGGTCGGTGTCGTCGGCCCATCCGTCCCCGTCGGTGGAGGTCTTGGTCGGGTCGGTCGGGGCGTGATTGTACGGATCGCTGGCGAAGATGTACTCCTCGTAGTTGGTCCAGTTGTCGTCGTCGTCGTTGTGGTCCGCGTCCTCGGGGTTGGTGTGGTCTAGGATCTCGCTGTACAATCGCTCGAACCAGTCCGCGATGCCATCCTCGTCCTGGTCGTGAGAGTCCCGGGACGACATTATCTCGTGGTCGGACAGGTCGCTCTCCCCGTCGCCGTCCGTGTCCGGATCGAACGGGTCGAGGTCGAAGATGTACTCGTCGATGTTAACGAGCAGGTCGTGGTCGGGGTCCTCCCACCTGTCCGTGGGCTTCAGGGGGTCCAGGTCCATGAGCACCTCCCACCAGTCGGGCATCAGGTCACCGTCGGAGTCCGAGTAGACGGGTATGCGCCGTAGGTAGGGCCATGGAGTGGAGGTGCAGGCCTCCATGGCCTGCCTGCCCTGCTCCGGGTCCCACGGGTCGAGTCGGTACATGTACTCAAGGATGTTGCTGACCCCGTCCCCGTCCCAGTCGTTCAGCAGGTCGGGGATCCCGTCCAGGTTGGCGTCGCGCCTGAACTCGGCGTACTTGTAGACCCCGGAGTTCTCCCGCTCCCACCAGGTGGGTAGGCCGTCGTTGTCGATGTCGGAGTAGTCGAACTCATAGCCGTCGAGCATGCCGTCCGAGTCGGTGTCGGGGTTCAGGGGGTCGCAGGTCTCCATCTTGTCCACGGTGGACTGGTCGTAGTCCTCGAGCACCTCGTCCCCGTCCCCGAGCCCGTCCGAATCCGTGTCGGGGTTCAATGGGTCGGTGCACCGCTGGTAGGGCCTGTCAACGAACCAGCTCCAGTCCTGTTCCTGCTTGTCATCAAGACGGTCCGAGTCGGTGTCTGAGAGAGTGGCCGAGGTCCGCTGGATGCCCGCCACGCGGGGATGGACATCCGTGAACCACTCGTACCAATCGTCCAATCCCTCGCCGTCCGTATCCGGGTCGGAGGCGTTGGTCCTGTAGATGAAGATCTCGTTGTAGTCGTTGAGGTCGTGCTCCTCGTCAACGCCCTCGGGCAGGCCCACAGCGGGGATGCCAGGACGTCCGTCGTCGACCACGCCGTCATGGTCGTCGTCTATGCCGTTGTTCTGCAGGACCGCGGAGTCCCCGTCGTTG
>JAUVRF010000626.1 GCA_030597775.1 Methanobacteriota archaeon
ACCTCGATCGAGGACAACGTCATCATCCACGCCCGTCCCGGGGAGCGCACCGTCATCGGGGAGCACGTGACCGTGGGCCACGGCGCCATCCTCCACAACTGCACCATCGAGGACGGTGCCGTCATCGGTATGGGCGCCATAGTGTCCGACTACGCCACCGTGGGCAAGTGGGCGGTGGTGGCCGAGGGGGCCGTCGTGAAGAACAAGGACGAGGTCCCCCCTGGACACATCGCCGTGGGCATCCCCGCCAAGGTCATCGGCGAGATCACACCGGAGTACAAGGAGACCTGGACGGGCTTCAAGGACATCTACGTTGACCTGGCCTCGAGGCGCTATCCCGAGGGTCTTAGGCCCGCCAAAAACTAGTGTCTGGTCGGGCAACCACTGGGAAAATTACTTTAACCTGAACGTGGGGTATGACCAAGAACCTCAAGGAGGCCCTACCATGTCCGACCCCAATGACATAACCTCTGAGTACGAGAAGGACATAACCCAGTACTACGGGGACGACACGGTGACCGCCATAATCACACTCCGGGTGGATACCAAGGAAGTGGATAACGTGGCGCGCACCATCTGCGCGAACCCGGCGGTCAAGGACGTTTACCTCGTGACCGGTGATACCGACCTTGTGATGAAGGCCACCTTCCGCAACTACCAGGAGTTCAAGGAGTTCGTCGTGGGTACCATTGGTGGGATCAAGGGTGTCATGGGCACCTCCACCGGAATGGTGGTCACCAAGTACAAGGAGAATCGGGAGCTCATCAATTTCTGAGCCAGGAAGCAGCTACAGCTCCTCGCCCAGGGCGCTGCTGATCGTGTTGAATATGATCTGCAGGCTCACGGGTTTCACCAGGACCTCGAAAAGCCCCAGGGAGCGGGCCTGCTCCGCGGCCTCGAGGTCGGCGGTGAAGAAGATCACGTCCGCATCGGGCCATCGTTCCTTCATGTGACCCGCGACCGTGAGCCCGTCCATCTTGGGCATCCTGTGATCGAGTATCACGGCGTCAACGGGAGGGTCCGCGCCCTCCATCGCATCTAACGCCTCCAGCCCGTCGCGGGCGAAGAGGACGTCGGTGATGCCGTGACGCTGGAGACCCTCACGTAGGAGCCTGTGGATGATCTCCTCATCATCGACGACCAGCAGACGTGGCACCCGACTAACCTCCTCCAGATGCTGCCCATTTTGAAGAGCCATCTAGGGCAGCGGGCGTACATCGGGCCGCTTGCATATAAACTCTCGGGACTCCTTCTCAGACGTGTAACAATCGAGTGGGGCGAAACCTTTAGGCAATCCTAAATAACGAGCTGGTCGAGCGCCTCGAGGACCGAAGTCCGGATGGCCTCCTCGCTGAACACCGGGAGGTTCCCGGGCACAACGGCAACGGGGATCCCCCTCTGTTCAAGAAGGTCCAAGGTGGGCTCCACCTTCTCGTGGAACTCCCGCAGGCGGTTCCATATCCTCTCCTCGGTGTCGTCGGTCCTTTGCACCACCTCGGTCCCGCAGGCCAGGCAGA
>JAUVRF010000116.1 GCA_030597775.1 Methanobacteriota archaeon
ACATGGGCGGCGAGGGGGGGAGGTTCTTCCAGGGCAGGCGTGTCGTGCCTTTCATGGTATTATGCGAGAGCGTCCACCGTGGGATCCACTTCTACGGCTTCTCGCACATGTTCTACCTCCTGGACATCGAGACCGACGGCTGGCTCTGTATCTTCGTGATCGTCTCCTCCGTCCTCTGGCTCGTCGCCATGGGCCTGGGCATGATGCACGCGAGCCGGGCCACGGCAGCGTTCCACGTGGGCTCGACGTTCTGGCTCGGACTGCTGTTCATGTTCATGTTCACACTGATCGGCTGGGACGTGGTACGGCAGTTCGTGGACGTGGACAGGTCGATCGTCGCGCCCACGGTCATCGCGATAGCCCTGGGCGCCATGCTCTACGGTATGATGAACGCCCGGTTCCTCCGCACGCAGGAACTCGTCATCACCACGGACAAGATCGCGGGCGAGGTGCGCGTCGCCCACCTCTCCGACATCCACATCGGCGCGGTCTACACGCCCGCGTTCCTCCAGAAGGTGGTGGACAGGACCAACACCCTGGACCCCGACGTCGTCCTCATCACCGGCGACCTTGCCGACGGCGCCCACGAGTACAGCTACGAGACCTGGCAGCCCCTGGACGACCTCAAGGCCCCCGTCTACTTCGTCACGGGGAACCACGAGCACTACGCGGGCATCGACCGGGTCCTTGGCTCCCTCGAAGAGACGAAGGTCCAGCGGCTGATGAACCGCATGGTGACCGAGAACGGCATCCAGATCGTTGGTGTGGACTACTGGGGAGAGAGGAACGAGGTGGCAGAGGCCATCGACCAGATCGACCCCGACGGTTCCAGGTTCACCATACTGATGTACCACGTCCCCAGGGAGCTGGACGCGGTCAGGGAGCGGGGCGTCGACCTGATGCTCGCCGGCCACACCCACGGGGGCCAGTTCTTCCCCTTCCCCCTCATCGCCCGGATGGTGTGGAAGAAGTTCGGGGGCCTGTACGACCTGGGCAGCACCCAGCTGTTCGTCTCCAGCGGCATCGGGACGTGGGGACCTCCCATCAGGATCGGGACCAGCAGCCAGATAGGGCTTCTCAGGATCAAGGGCAAGGCCGGCGGCACCACGTGAGCGCTCACTGGACGGCTGCCTGGGGGATGGCCCCCTTGAGCCCCCCGCGCTTCCGCTTCGGCGAGATCGCGATGGCGACGGCCAGGGTGATGGCCGATACGATGATGATGGTCGAGCCCGTGGGCAGGTCGGTCACCCACGAGATGACGAAGCCTACCATGCTGGTGACGATGCCGATGATGGGGGACATCCAGATGATCTGCTTCATGTCGTTGGAGAACTGGTAGGCCGTGGAGGCGGGATTGATGATGAGGGCGAAGACCAGCAACCCCCCCACCAGTTCCAGGGAGAAGGCGACGGCCAGGCCGGTCAGGAACAGCACCGAGTAGTAGATGGCCCGGGTGTGCACGCCGGTGGACTCCGCCAGCTTCCGGTTGAACAGGGTGGCCATGATCTCCTTGTGGAACCCCACCGTGAACAGCACCACGACGGTGGCCAGGACCGCGAGGGCCAGGGCGTCGGCCGCCGACACCGTGAAGATGCTCCCCCAGATGATGCTGAGGGCCACGCTGCTGGCGGCCTCCCCCGGCGCGAAGTTCAGGAACATGAACCCCATGGCCATGAGCAGCGAGAAGAGAAAGCCCAGCATCACGTCCGCCTTGAGACGGGCCTTCTCGGCCACCGGACCGAGGATGAGGGCCGTCGCGACGGCGAAGATCAGTGCGCCCACGGTCGGGTTGAAGCCCCGCCAGATGGCGAAGGCCGCCCCGGCGAAGGCGGCGTGGGACATGGTGAAGCCCAGGGCGGTGAGGTTCATCCGGACCACGTAGACCCCGGCAGTGGAGCACACGAAGCCGGCAAGGATGACGGCCACCATCGAGGTGAACAGGAGGCCGTACACCAGCTCACTCATCGCCATCACCCCATGCCCCGAACAGCCGGGTCAGGTCCTCCGAGGCCAGCACCTCGTTCCGGGGACCGTCCATCACGATGCGGCCCTTGTCGATCACAACGATGCGGTCGCAGGCCCGGGGCACCTTGGATATGTCGTGGGAGACCATCACGACGGTGATATCCTGGTCCTCCCGCCACCTTTCCAGGAGCCGGAGGGCCTCCCGGCGGGCGTCGATGTCGAGGTTGGCGAAGGGCTCGTCCAGGAGCAGCAGGTCCGGCTCCTGTGCCATGGCCCTTGCCAGCAGCACCTTCTGGAACTCGCCCCCGGATAGCTTTCCAACGGGCCGGCCGGCGAAGGCGGTCATGCACACGGCCTCCAGGGCCTGGTCCACCTTATCCCAGTCCCCCTCGTCGGGGAAACGCAGCGTGCCGATCCTGGCCGCCCGGGCCATCATGACCACGTCCCGGCACAGGAAGGGGTCGAGGGGGTCCAGGGCGAAGTTCTGGATGACGTAGCCGGTGCGCTTGCGCACCTCCCTGCCCTCCGTTGCCAGGTCGAACCCGAGGACCTTCACGCGCCCGGAGGTTGAGGGAAGCAGGCCGTTGATGGCCTCCAGGAGCGTGGTCTTGCCCGCCCCGTTGGGGCCGAGGACGGTGACGAACTGACCGGATGGTATCTCGAGGTCGACCTGGTGTATCGCGGCGATCCGCTCTCCCTCGTAGACGACACTGACGTCCTCCATCACGACGGCGTCCGTTACCACACCACCTTGCTAGCCACACCATCCCGTGTCGCTCAATCCTGTGAGATGATGAACAGGTCATCGTCGGACATCGATATGAACTCCTCGGAGGTCCTCTGCATGTCCCCGGGGTCGAGCCTCTGTCCCAGCCGGTCCAGGACCTCGGGCCTGGTCCTCACGTGGAGATGGCCACCGTCATCCGATGTGAACCGGGCCTCCATCGTCACCTCGTCACCGGCGGCGATGTTCCCCTTGCCCAGGGTGCATCCCGAGCCCAGCTGCACCCCGTCCACGTAGCAGCTCTTCGGGGGTCTGGTGCCGGCCCGCACCTCGACATGCATCTTGAAGGCATTCACGCCAAGGCGATCGATGGCCAGCCGCCCGGTCCTGTAGCCCAGGACCACGTAGGGTCCCACGTGGCCGTGGAAGCGCTCGATCAGCACCAGGGGCTCCTCGTCGAGCCTCCGTGCGGCCTCACCGAGTTCGTGGTGCATTCACTCACCCCGGGAGCGGGACCTCATCAGGACCACGGCCAGAAAGACGGTACACAGTATGAATATCAGTGCCAGGGAGAGGAAGATCGTGTTCTGGAGCTCCAGGTCGTCCACCTGCTCCTCCAGGGAGGCTATCTCCCCCTGCTTGTAATCGTAGGTCTCCACCCCCTTGATGAGCTGCTCGGTGTTGTATTCGATCATCTCGAGGTAGGTGTTGACGTTGGGCGTGGCGTCGGGGAAGTTCGTGAGGACCACGTGGGTCACTCCGGTCTCCGATGCCACCAGGGCCCCGAACTCGGCCCCCGACTGCAGGTTGTCGACCATCAGGACGACGGCGTCCTCCGAGGCGGCAGAGGTGACCTCCAGCTGGTCCCCCACGGACATCTCCTCGGGGGGCCCGAACGAGTGCTCCACCTCGAAGCCCAGCCACTCGACGAAGTCCTTCTGCCACGTCATCACCACCACGGTCCGACCCGTCGCGCCCGAGGCCTCCACGCGGGCCACGAGCTCTGCGGCCTTCGCGTCGATCTCCTCCTTGTATGCGACGGCGTTGGCGTTGATGGTGGCCGCGTCCTCCTCCATGGCGACCGCTAGGTCGGTGGCGATCCTGTCCACGAAGTCCTTCACATCCGTCGGCAGGTTCTGTTCGCCAAGCCCCATGCACTTGACGAGGACGGCATCGTCGTTGCCCGTCGACTCGATGAGTCCATTGAGCCATCCTTCCCATCCCATCATCACTATGATGTCCGCCCCCGCGACCATGACGGCGTCGCTGGGACGGCTGTCGTAGTGTGAGGGACACACTCCGGAGGGCATCAGGTACTCCACCCTGGCCAGGTCACCCACCACGTTGGAGGTGAAGTCGGCAAGGAGGGAGTTGGAGCAAACGATACTGAGCTCGTCCTCATCGGCAGCCACCCAACCCGGTACGGCGAGAGCCGTTGCCAGTAGGACTGCGACGAGGGCGATCGTGCCTATATTGTGGGTACGCATGTTCGTCACCGGCCAGCTTATCCCGGAAGGGATAACATGTACTTATATACTCGGTGTTACGATTATTTTATTCGTAACACTCTTGGGTAATGACGCTTCTTATAAAAAGATGTTTCCTTCGCTCTGGCTCGGAGATCGGTCGGAAAGGGCATCGAAAAATAGCCGAAGTTCGACAGTTCAAGGAGTCATTCACGGATACCAGCCCCCGGTCGCCGTGATCGATAACGCTCCCCCCCGTGCCACCCCGGCCCAGGAGCACGTCCCGCCCCCGGACGGGGATGTGGTGCAAGGCATCGGGGCGCGGGTGGTTCCCGAGAACGCCGACGGCCATCGGTGCTGCCGCCGGGGCATGAAATGCTGCTGCGCCTCGGTCGCACATGCGTGCGGCCTCGTTGCCAGGATTGGGGAAGAGGGCATGGGATCCATCGTGGCGTGGGCGACTGCACGGGTTGTGGGGTACGGGACAAGTGGAGCCAGTGTCGTTCAGTATCGCGTTCTAGGAAGTATATCACCTCGCTTTTAATTGCGTCCCCCACCCCCCACCAACTTTCATAGACTCCTCATAGCAAGGTTTATATGCCAAATGCATCATAGTCTATGATGCAATCTTCATAGGAGTGAATGTCTATGAAAATCAATCATATACTCCGCCTCATAGAGGAGAAGGGCGTGGACGCCGTCGAGGACAGTGAGGTCGAGATAAAGGCCTTCGACAGCGCAGACAAGGAGTTCCGGAAGCGATTGCGAAGGACCGTGGTCTGTCTTGCGAACTCGAAGGGAGGTTTCTTGATCCTGGGGATCAATGAGTCCACGGGCAAGGTGGAGGGTTGTCCAAGCATCGACCCGATGGAGCTGTCCAACATCGTCTACGAGGGGACCAAGCCCGGTGTCCTCGTCGAGTTCGAGAGACATACCACTAAGGAAGGGGTCATCGTCTACCATGCTAGGGTCCCGAAGAGCCCTAGGATCCACGCTACCAGCGATGGTGCCAGGTACCACCGGGTCGGGAAGAAGTGCATGCCCCTCTACCCCGACGAGGAGTACAGGCTCCTCATGGACAGGGGCTTCCTCGACATCACCAACCAACCAGTAGAGAGGATCGATATCGATGACATCCGGGATGGATTGACCGAAGGGATCGCACGCATGCAGTCCGAAAGGCAGAAGGCTCTTGGAATATCAGTGTCACGCAACGATGGAGATCCGATAGAGGTCCTCGGGTCCATCGGAGCGCTAACGGAGGACAGCCATGGAGAGTTGAAGCTCTCCATTGCTGGTGCGATTCTCGCTGTTGAGGGCCAAAAACTGATTCCCATCATCCCTGGCAGGAAGCGCATTTATGTCCAGATGGAGGGAGACACCGAGTACAAGGAGAGGAGGGAATGGGACGGGGCCGCCATCATTGCGGTGGAGGAGGTGACGGAGGCCATCAGGAAGAACTCCAAGGAGGCGACACTCCGCATCGGGGTCGTTCAGCGGGAGATTCCCGAGTTCCCACCGAATGCCGTGCGGGAGGTCATCGTGAACGCTGTGGCGCATCGGGACTACCTCATCAACGCTCCTATCATCGTAAGGCAGTACCCCGACAGGATAGAGGTGACCAGTCCAGGAGCGTTCGTGGGAGGGATAACTGCCGAGACCATCCTGCACCATAATCCTACCCACCGTAACCCGGCCCTGGTCCGGATCATGCATCGGTTGGGACTGGTCGAGGAGATCGGTATCGGCGTGGACAGGGTGTACGAGGCCCTTCTCAGGTCCGGCAAGGAACCACCCGTGTTCGTATCAAAGGATGAGCAGGTGACGTGCACGATCCCTAACGGTTCCCTCGACGAGGCTTTCGTGAGATTCATAGAGGAACATGGTGGCAAGGGAGAGGGAATGACCCTTGACGAACTCATCGTGATCCACTACGTCAAGCGGCACCAGAGCATCGACCGAGCGACGGCGGCACGGATAATACAAAGGCCCGATACTGCCGCAACCTCCGTCCTGTCACGCCTGGTGGATCGTAACATCCTAAAGCGGTACGGTACCAGGGGCGGGTCCTACTACTCCCTCTCCGATGGGTCCGCCAGGAAGCTAGGGACCGAGATGAGGGACATGCGACATCCGGTGATCGATGACCTTCGGTCCCAATC
>JAUVRF010000485.1 GCA_030597775.1 Methanobacteriota archaeon
GCTGGTGGGAGGTGGGGAACATGGACCTGCTGGTGGAGATCGTCCAGGAGCTGGCCAAGGATACTGGGACCGAGTTCTCCGGGGCTCTGCTGCGGCCCCACGCCTACGAAATGGCCAGGCCAGAAGCTGCTGACGTCCTGGAGGCGGCACGCCGGTCGGGAAGGCAACTTGTTTCCAACGGGAGGATGTCCCCCGACGACCTGGCCATCGTCAGCCGCCCCCTGGTGAGCTGGGAGGACGACCTGGAGAGGTCGAACCGGGGTTACCAGGAGACCAAGCGGCGGACCGGAGGATGAGCTCCCTTCTACAGGTAGTAGTACACCACGTAGAAGATCTCACCGCTCAGGAAGGTGGCCCACCATAGGACGAAGAGGACCCTGGACACCTTGCCATGCCATTTGCCGATATCCTTCTCCTTCCACCTGGACCATCCCAGGAACAGGGTCACGAGCTCCATCAGGATAACGATGACCGCGAGGATGCCGTGGACTATGAAGTAGGCAAGGACGCCGCCCGTCAGCTCGAGGCCGCTGCCGCTCACCGCGTCTCCGGCGGAGCGGAGGATCATGTACCCGACCGAGATCGTCAGGTCCCAGATGATGGCTATGGTGGCCGTGAGCCTGTGGTGCTTCCAGCCATACCTCCCGCTGAGGAACGCGTGGGTGTACAAGATGGCCACTGGGATGAGGGCCACGGCGATGAGCGTGCTGACGAGGGAGGGGTCTGGCATCTCGGTCCATCTCGAACTCGCCTGGTATCGATATGTCCCCATTAAATTTTTCGCCTACTATTCCGACATATGTCCCCTAATTGGGGCGATATTGGGACGTCCTTCCTGTTATTCGTGCAATTATCTGATGGACAGTAATTCTTTTAAACTACCTCGCCCTTCTGTGTCTCGGACGGGAGGGCGTGGGTCGCCAATGCGATTCTCCCTTGACCCAACACGGACATCAATCCTCAACCACCCTCTTCAACCGGACCGTTGACCAAACGGTACGGCCCGTTGGCAAGCGTGCTTGCACCACCACAACGGGTCGGAAGTGACTGGTCCTGTCCCCCGACAGGACCGCCTGATGCCTTCCTGGGTCGAGTAATTGTGGCCTATGGGCGACCCACGCCATCCCCGACTTTTTTCCAGGGCTACTGGTCGACCTCGATCTCCAGGTTGATCGTTCCCTCGGTCGCATCCTCGCGAACCCCGAGGGGAACGAACTCCCGGGCCGTTCCGATCGCCGTCTCCGTGTGTCTCGTGACCCGGCGAGGCCTCAGGGAGGATGGGCCATTTGCGAGGGCGGCGTGGACCACAAGCTGGTCCGCCTGGTGAGAGTCCACAGTGGCGCCCGCCTCTATGTCCGCCACCAGTTCCCTCGCCAGGTCCCGTCCTATCTTCTCGGAGGGCAGTCCCCTTTGGCCCACCATCGAACCCCCCAGCACCGCATCCCCCAGGTCGGCCCACAGCGTCGCCACCACGCCGGGGCATGCGGCCTCCACGTGCTTCTTGCGGATCCTGCCCACGTCCAGGTCGACCAGCTCCTTCCTCATGGCGTGGTCGATGCGCGTTGGGATGTGGTCCGGCAGTCCCGACCACACGATGGAACCCTCGATGCGGGCATCCTGGGTCGCCTCGGACCGGAAGGGTCGGAGGGGTCGGTCCATTCCCTCGGTCCTGAGGATGCCGCGGCCGCCGCCCTTGGGGAAGAAGCCCCGCCGCTGGCACTCCATGTCCATGGCCAGGCCGGCGCGGCCGAGGGTGGGAACGAGCACGTTGGCGAAGTAGTCCCAAGAGGGGGCCATTATGACGTCGGTGCCGCCGCGTACGGTGACCTCGGCGGGTCCGGCGCCGGGGGCGGAGAGAGCGCCCAGCACGGCCTGGAGGACCAGGGTCACCGAGCCCGCGGTGCCCACGTCCACCTTGACGTTCCCGCTGGCCAGATGGCCCGGGGTGAAGGTGAGCTTGCTGCTGCCGACCGAGAGTCCATCGACCTTGGCGTCGGTGAGCTGGGCGACGGCGTCGACGGCGGCCACATGCTGGGGACGGAGGCCCGGGTTCTTCCGGCCTGCACGGATGTTGAAGATGCGGAGGGGAGATGCGGTGGCGGCGGCCATGGCGACGGAGAGACGGAGGACCTGGCCCCCTCCCTCGCCGCTGCTGTCGTCGATCTGTACGATGTCGCTCACGGTCCGTCGAAGGGTCACGAGGGGACATCAATGTTAGCGTCCGTCCACGGGACC
>JAUVRF010000192.1 GCA_030597775.1 Methanobacteriota archaeon
ACTCCACTGGTCCACCAGGGACTTGAACATCCGGATCTTGCCACGGGGCGTGGTCGATTCCCAGCCCACCTCCCGGGCGGTGGGGCACTCGGCGCTGCAGTAGTTGCAGTATATACAGGCCCAGAGCTCCTCTGCGAAGAGGGGCGGCCTCTCCTTGGCGACCTGGTTCCGGGAGGGGCCTGCCCCGGCCTCCCCCTGTCCTTCCTTGGCGGGGGCCTTCCCCTTTTTCTTGGTGGTACCTGCCAACCGCTGCACTGGTCTCAACCTTCCTTGGTTCCCTCGCTGTCATCCCCGGGATCGGTGTCTATGCCCGCCTCGGCGGCCTCCATGACCGCCCGCTCCTCTTCCAGGTCCTCGGCCCGCTCCTCCTCCACCATCTCGGCGGCCTCGGAGGTGCCCTTGGACCCTGTGGGCCGGGCGTCCCTCTTCTTCCTGCCGCTGTCGGCCAGGAGGGTGTGGACCATGGATATGCTCTTGGTCCCCAGGCTCATGACGGCGGCGGGGAGCTTGATGTCGAACTTGGAGACCGCGTGGATCAGCTTGCCGGGGTTCATGATGTCCTTGGGGTCGAGGGCCTTCTTGATGGCCACCATGGCCTCCATCGACTTTCCATGGAGCTCGGGCATCTGGTACGCCATCCAGAGCCCAACGCCCGCCGGCCGGCCTCCCAGGTCGATGGACAGCTGGGCGAACTCGTCCACAAGGCCGTAGGCGAAGAAGGTGGCCCACTTCCTGCGGTCCACCAGGGCGTAGGGCATCAGCGATGCCGTGGAGCGGGAGGCCGCGGTGCCCACGATCCCACCGGGCACGTTGTGGCTGTTGATTATCCTGGCCATCCCCGCCATCACCTCGCTGATACGGGAGAGCGGCACGAAGACCTCGTTCATCAGGAGGGTCGGACCCTCCCTTGCGACCCGCAGGTCGAACATGTGCTCGTCCCACGTGGTGTTGGCGAACCGTTCGCTGGCCACCTCGCCCCCGGCGCGGCGGACCAGCTCGGCGGCCGCCTCCCACTCCCACCCGACCATGGCGGAGTAGCCCTCGAACACCAGGCTCACGAGGCCGCCCTTGTAGGGCACGTCCTCGCCCAGCTGCTCGAGGTTGGACAGGTGGCTGCTGTCGTAGAAGGAGACGTGGTCCGGCGTGATGCGCGACCGGGCCAGGAGCTGGATGAAGTCCCCCATCTCCTTGGACGTCGGGAAGCCCGCCGCAAGGGGCCGAAACTCCTCCGGCGCTGGCTGGAGCTCGAGGGTCGCCTCGGTGACGATCCCCAGGGTGCCCTCCGAGCCTATGATGAGGGACTTGATGTCGTAGCCCGAGCTGTTGGGGATGACCCGGTCGAACCCCAGACGCACGTGCTCGCCATTGGGGAGGACCACCCGGAGGGCTCGCACCTGACGGTCGATGCCCCCGTACCTGAAGGCGCCGACACCCACGCCACCCGTGTTGATCCATCCACCCACCGTCGAGCCGGGGGCGGAGGTGGGGTAGGCGGGGAGCATGTAACCACGCCTCTCGGCCAGGTCCTGGACGTCACGCCAGATGGCGCCGGCACCGGCGGTGACGGTCATGGTGTCCCGATCGACGTGGATGTCCGAAAGGCCCTGGAGGTCGAAGACGATGCCACCGTTGTTCGGAACCGCGCCGCCGAAGCCCCAGGTGGCCGCCCCCCGCGGGACGATGGGCACCCCCGCCTTGATGGCGAAGCGGACCACCTTGCGGACCTGGTCGGCGTTCTTGGGTCTCACAACCGCGTCGGGGCGGGGCTTGAAGGCCCACTTGGCCGAGGCGGGCAACGGCGCGGCGTCGCGGTCGTAGAGCTCGAGCTCGGCAGGGTCCAGGCTGACCAGGCCGGGGTCCATGCGTCGCTCCAGGAGCCTTGCCCAGTCCGGGGGGGCGTCGCCGCCCTTCTTCCTTCCGCCTCTTCCCTTCGTTCCGTTTCCAGCCATTGCGAACCCCTCCTATGCGACCAACGGTAGTGACAATATCCATACATATACGATGCTGAAGACCACCAGGGCCAGGATGATGACCGCCAGCAGGAGCTGTGCCTCCCGCCGCCTGGGTTGCAGCCGGAGGGAGAGACGGTATCCCGCGTAGGCGGAGAAGATGAAGCCGAGCAGTATGATGGCCATGCGTATCCACCAGATGGTGCTGTCGGGTAAGAGGTACTGGGCCTCCACAGGACCCGAGCCAAGGGGCCATCCCGGAGGATTGGACATGTTGGCGATCACGTCCATGATCGCGGTGCCCCAGATGTTGAGGAACAGGACGTTCCGGGCCATGAACATGGCCAGGGACAGTGGTATCATGGCGTAACCCGTCCACTTGAAGACCGTGGCGGTGTCCAACACCCTGTCCTCGGTGCTCGCCGCCCTGCCTCCCAAGGCCGATATGCCGTAGTACACGAAGTTGGCCAGGATGATGGACCCCACGTAGACCAGGGTGAGGGTCAGCCAGGCGGGGATGCCCTGGTCGATCTCCGTAGCGGTGACCCATTCATCGAAGGGTTGGGTGGTGGCGATGGTGTGGGAGGCCATGACCCCGATCATCCCCACCGCAAGGATCACCTCGTCGAACACCCTGGTCTTGGTGCGCCAGAGGTCCTGGCCAAGGGGCCTTGCCGACATCCCCACGTTGTCGTGGGGGCAGGACCTCACGCACTCGAGGCACGTGGTGCAGTAGTTGTTCCGGTCCATCTCCCCGGGGTACTCGAACCACGGGCATGCATAGGACTCGTCGGTGCCCTTGATGCACTCCTTGGTGGTGCAGCTCTCGCACCTGCCCCGGGACTTGGCGCGCACCTCCACCCCGGAGGACATGGAGTAGATGCCGCACATCCCGCCTATCGGGCAGACGTACCTGCAGAAGGCGCGCCGTTCGTAGACGAGGGCCAAGACGATGGACATGACCATGATCATCAGGAGGAAGTAGCCCGTCACGTTGGGCAGGGTATCGATGCCGAAGACAAGGTCCACCCCGGTGAGGGTGATGAAGAAGATGTGGGCCGGCCAGAGGTTCCGCAGGGCCTTGGGCCATTTCCTGCCAAGGGTGCCGACGCGCCTGGAGATCCACTCGCCCACGGCACCCAGGGGACAGATGAAGCACCAGATGCGTCCGACCAGCACGAAGGAGAATATGATCATGCTCCACCAGTATATCCAGATGAGCATGGTGGCCAGGTTCTGGGAGGGCTCCTGCGTCCCCCAGATGCCAACGATGATGACCAGGACGAAGGTGATGACCATGGGTATCTCGATGAGGGGTTGGAGCCATCTCCACTTCAGAAGGGCGCCCACTACGGGCAGTCTGAGGATGTCCTGCCGGTTGTCCTGGATGTAGGCTTCCTGGGAGGTCTCCGCCGCCCTCTCGTCGCGGTTGTCGATCTCCGGGACGCCCTCGAAGGGGATACCATCGGCTATCGGCGTATCGATCTTCACAAGCGCATCGCCCAGTCCAACCGACTTGTGACCCGCGGCCAAGCCAGACCCCCTAGATCGTTTCCTCCGGCGAGGGGCGTCCGAGGGGCACTGGCCGTAGCTCGTCGACCTCATCCTCGCGCCCCATCATGCGGAACAGGAGGAACCCGGATACGACGCCCACTACCACGAAGAAGATGGTTGTGACGGGGAAGCGGTCCATGAAGCTGGGTGGTGGCGGGATGGTATCGACGAGGAAGCTGCCCGCCTCCACGTTGTTGACCATGATCCTGATGTCGTACGTTCCGTCCTTGTCGAACACGAGCTCGTCCAGGGAGTATATCCCATTGCCCTGCTCCCTCAGCAACCAGAGCCGCGCCGTCTCGGATGGCTCGTCGATCTCACGGACAAGCAATCCAACGCGCAGCCCCTCCATGGGCTCGTTCAGCAGGTCCGTGACGCTCACCTTTCCGGTGGTGGGAATGGTGGCGATGGGGAAGGCCGTACCGAGGGTGTAGACCAGGCCCAGGCTCTTCTCGAAGGGTATGTCGATGGACTGGATGACGACGTCAGGGCTTCGGAAGATCGTTATGTTCACGAGATCCTCGGGCAGAAGAAGGTGGGTGTAGTTGGAGTCGATGGCCCACACCACGTTCACCACGTCGTCGTACACCACCAGGCTCGGGAAGCGGTCGGAGAAATCATCCATCGAGTCCGACACCTCGATGAAGTCGTCAAAGCGGACGTATCCGTCCTCATCCTCCTTTCCCACCCTGAACAGCAGGTCCGCGTCCGCTCCGAACGTCTTGCCCTGGTCGGTGGAGGTCCATGCAACGTACAACTGGTCCTTCCACCAGAGGCCGGTCGGTCGCGTGTCCTTGCCGTTGCTGGTAAGGGAGCTCACGACCGTGGGTCTGCCCATCCCCTCCTCGACCGTCCACTTGCGTAGGATCACGGAGGTCTGGTCCCCGGTCTTGCCGGTGTCGTAGGTCTCCCAGAGGAAGAATCCACGCCCGTCCGCCTCCACGACGCTGGGATGTGCGTTGTCCCCGATGGCGTCGGAGCTGATCTTCATGGGAGGGGTCGCGAAGTCCGAGCCGTCGAAGACGCGGGCCCAGATGTCGTGGATGTTGGCTCCCGAGGTGTAGTTCTTCTTCATCCATATGAAGTACATGTTAT
>JAUVRF010000326.1 GCA_030597775.1 Methanobacteriota archaeon
AGGGACGACCTCGAGGCTCACAAGCGGCGCCTCGAGGAGGAGGTGCGAGCCGGGGGCACCGCAGCGACCATCAAGGACGAACCGAGGGTCCGGGCCTACCGGACCTTCTTCTGGAGCCTTGGCATCGACCCCACCAAGACCCGTCCCGCGGCCGAGGCCCTGGTGCGGCGGATCGCCCGGGGCCGTCCCCTGCCCACCATCAACACCGCCGTGGACGCTTACAACATCGCCTCCGTCGAGTCAAGGGTCGCCTTCGCCGCCTTCGATCTGGGGGTGCTCCACGGCGACCTCGCCATGAGGTACGCCCAGGAGGGAGAGGCCTTCCGGGGCATAGGCATGGACAGGCCGAAGGTGCTCTCCGGCAGGGAGCTCGTCATCGACGACGGGGCCGAGCTGGTGGCCATCTATCCCTACAGGGACGCCGATACCAGCAAGCTGACCCTGGAGACCCAGGCCACGCTGTGCCTGGGATGCGGGGTCCCGGGCCTGGACGGGGCCGTACTGAGGGAGGCGACGGACCTGGCGGTGGGGTACCTGCGTCGCTATTGCACGGGATGATGGGGACGAGGGCCCCTCAGTTCCTCTTCTTCTTCTCCGGCTTGGGCACGTCCTTATCGATGCCAGCCAGGTCCTTTGCCCGTTCCATGTCGCCGTTCAGGTCGGAGAACATCCGGATGAACATCTTGGCGCCGTCGGGGGAACCGCCCCCGTGCATGCAGCCGGGGACCCCCGCGCCGATGGTGAGCCATTCTACCAGGCGGGCGATGCGGACCCGCGTCTCCCCGTCCACCGCAGCACCCATGTACTTCTGGAGCAGCTCGCCATAACCCTCGTCGGTGAAGTCCACGTAGGAGGGCATGCAGCCCGTCTCGGCGACACCCCCGGCGATGTCCTGGGCCAGCACCTTGGTCTCGTAGGGCAGGCGTGCCACATGGATCTTGTTGACGTTGGAGAGCAGCGGGTCGCACAACCACGCGCCGCTGGGGTGCTGCTTGCCCATCACGGCCGAGGCGATCCCCATGCCGAAGGTGGTCTCGTTGTTGATGGCCATCTGGTTGAGCTTTTCGGTGAAGACCTTCTCGTCCAGGCCGTTGGCCCGGGCCATCAGGGCAGCCGCGCCCCGCATCACGTCCCCCTGGCCCGCCACGCAGGCGCCTATGGCCGCGCGGTAGGGCCCGATGAAGTACATGATGCTGTTCCGGGTGTACTTCCACTCTCCCCTCATGAACACCCGCTCGGCGGGCACCCTGACATCGTCGAAGAGGATGTAGGCCTGGGTGATGCCGCCGCCCTTGACGGGGAGGTCGAAGTCGTCGTCGCAGGAGCAACCAGCCTCCCGGTCGTCGGAGGGGTGACGGGCCTCGATGATGGTGATGCCCTCGGCATCCCTGGGGATGGCGAAGGCCACGCACCAGTCGGCGTCGTCCGGACCGTAGGCAGACCCCGGCATGACCACGAGCTCGTTGGCGGCGGCCACGCCGCATATCATCACCTTGGCGCCGCGAACGGTCACGCCCCCGTCGTCGTGGCGCTCGACGATGTGGAGGTTCATGTCCGGGTCCGCCTGCTGGTGAGGCGCCAGGGTCCGGTCGCCCTTGGGATCGGTCAGGGCGCCCGCCATGGTGATGTCCCTGGCCTGGGCGTCCTTCAGCCACTCGAGGAACCGCTGGTGGTACTCGGTGCCCTCGGCATCGTCGATGTCCCAGGTCGAGGCGAAGAGAGCGTTCATGGCGGTCCATCCGGCGCACCGGCCACCCGTGCAGGTCCCGGTCAGCTGGAATGTCAGGCGCTTCATCTTGGAGTTGGCTATCATGTCCTCGGGGGACCGGAAGATGGACAGGTACCTGGAGATGGGCTCCCCCGTCAGGTGGGAGGTGGTGGTGTATATCTCGCGATGCTCGTCCTCGTTCTGGGCCTGGAATATCCGGGCATGCCCCTCCACGGTGTATCGGGTCGACTGGTGGGTGGTCACATCCTTGATGAGCTCGCCGAACTTGTAGACGTTGGGACGCATCGAAGAGAGCGATGCCTTGTACTCCTCAGGTGTTTTGAGTGCCACAGTCCTTCCTCCTGGGAGCGACCTCATGGTTTCGTCACCGATAAATGTTAGCGCGAATGCGTCATCATCCAAGGGGCGCGGGCTCCATGCCCTCCTCCCGGAGGAGGGCCTCGACGTGCCGGCGAATCAGGTCACGCACCTCCCGTTCCCTCTCGACCCCCTGGCCCATGGGGTCCTCCAGCTCCCAGTCGACCGCCCGCTCCAGGAACGCGGCAGGGCACACCGACCCGACGTCGCATCCCATTATGAGCACGGCGTCCGCGGCATCGACCAGCTCTCCCGTTACAAGCTTTGGCTCCTGCGAGGATATATCGATACCCAGTTCCTCCATGACCTGGACGGCCTTTGGGGCCACCATCTCGGCGGGAACGGCCCCGGCGCTGGATGCCCGGACCCTGCCACCGCCCAGGGCCCTGGCGAGGCCCTCGGCCATCTGGCTGCGGCACGAGTTGCCGACGCATACGAAGAGCAGGTGGAGGGGCTTGTCCACACTCATCCATCTTCCTCGTCTAGGCGAGGGAGGTCCATGTATTTCATGGCTACGTCCAGAAGGTCTCCCACCATCGCTGGCATTATAGTGGTTGCCGGCGCCGCGGTCGCCGTTGCCGTCCTCTGGAAGATGGGCAAGTTCAAGGGGTTGAGGTTGCCGAATCGGACCAAGTCCGATACCTGAGCCGCGTCCTACTCCGGCGTCCGGGGGTTCGGATAGATGCGTACTGACCTTCCGTCCCGGTGGGTGTCGAGCAACCCATCCTTCTTCATGTTCCTGATGTGGTAGGATACCAGTTGCTTCGAGGAGCCCAGTCGGATGGCGATCTCCTTCTGGGTCAGGCCAGGCGTTTCCCTTACCGCCTTGGCTATGGACAACTGGAGCGACATGGGCTGCACGTCGCTGACGGCGGGACCGCCGTTGTTGGAGAAGTACCTCTTGTAGATGCCGTCCTGCTTGGCACGGATGAACTCCTGGCGCTCAAGCATGGAGAGGTGGTAGGTGACCGTTCCGTTGGTCAGCTTGAACTGCTCCTTTATGGACGAGTAGTTCACACCGGGATTGGAGCAGATGAACTCGTAGATACGGCCCCGGATGAAGTGGTCCATGACCTTCTCCCGCTTGATCTTGGTGGAGAGGGGAACCGGCAAAAGTCCAAGTATGGCGACCTTCCCCACCTCGGTGGCGAAGGTGGCCGCGAGCACCGCGATGG
>JAUVRF010000265.1 GCA_030597775.1 Methanobacteriota archaeon
ATTGATGATCGGCCTCGTCGTATGGATAACCGGCACGATAATGGGTCTGGGAGGGATCTTCGATCCAAAGTACACCGACTTCCCATCCCCCCTGTTCATGGTCCTCTTGTGCGCGGTCGGCGTGGGAGCGATCACCTTCCTCTGGTTCTTCATGAAGAGGCCAGGTATCACCGTCCTGACCATCATCGCCATCCCCATCGCCATAGTGGTGGTCATCATACTCCTGCAGTGGGTCCTCGGCAACTGGGGAAGCAGGGTGATCGTCCTGATGATACCCGTCGCCCTGGGGGTCTTCACGGGGATACAATTGATGCTCTTCATAAGAAAGAGGGCCGCAGCGGGTGTCTGGATCACCTTCGCCCTGGTGATCATCTTCGCTGGGGTCGTCTGGTGGGCCTCGTACATCGACTCTGACCTGTTGGCACTGGGGATCCTGCTCTACTACGGTGCGGCAGTAGGTTTATGCCTGGGCTACGCCGTGGTATTCGTCATCTACACGATCTACATCAGAAGGAGTCTCGGAGTCTGATCCATGCAAGCACTTGTCGACATATTCGGAGAGCGTGTGACCTTCGAGCAGAACGAGCTCGTCCTCTACACCAGCGACGTGGGCATCCTCCCCGACGTTCTCGGTATCGGGGTCATCGACCTTTTGATCGACCGGATGCCCATGGCCGTGGTCCGACCCAAGAACACCGAAGAGGTCATCGCGCTGCTCAAGTACGCCAACAGGGAGAAGATCCCCATCGTGCCCCGGGGAGCCGCCACCGGGGGCGTTGGCGGGGCCGTCCCGGCCAAGGGCGGCATCGTGATCAACTTCAACAGCTTCAACAAGGTCGTCGAGATAGACAAGGATGCGATGACGGTCACCGTCGAGCCCGGGATCATCTGGACCGACCTGGAGGACGCCCTGAGGGCCGAGGGACTGATGAACCGCACCATCCCATCGTCGGCCCCATCGTCCACAGTGGCCGGATGGATAGCGTCCGGCGGCATAGGATACGGTTCCTTCGAGTTCGGTCCGGTGGACGACAACATCGTGTCCGTGGAGCTGGCCCTCCCCGATGGGGAGATCCGGGAGATGAGTGGCACCGGCCTGGAGATGGTGTTGGGCTGCTACGGCTCCACCGGGGTCATCGTCAAGGCGACCCTCAAGGTCAAGGAGGCCGAGGAGATAGTGCCCGTCGAGCTGGGCTTCCCCACCCGGAAGGAGATGCTCGAGGCCCTCCGGGAGCTGGCGAAGGTCGTCCCGATGTGGACGTGCAACTTCGAGACGGAGGAGTACATCGCCCTTAAGAAGCTGTCCCAGGGAAGCAAGGCCGAGTCGATGGCCAACTCCATCCTCCTGGGCATACCGAGGGGACGGTACGACCCCGAGGTCTTCGAGAAGATCGCATCCAAGTCCCGAGGGGAGGTCCTCGAGCACGCCGAGGAGGCGTGGGCCGGCCGTTACCTGCCCCTCAGGATCAAGAAGCTTGGCCCCTCCATCGTCGTGGGCGAGGTCATCGTTCCGCTCCGGAGGCTGGGCGACTTCCTCGACGCGGTCTACAAGAAGATGGGAGAGGAGGCCTTCGGGATAGAGGGGACCATATCCAACAAGATGGAGGCGGCCGTCCGCCTGTTCGTCCTCTCCGACGAGATGGCCAACTTCGGTCTCGCCTACCTCGGTGAGTGGAGCCTTCCCATAATGCTGCTGAAGGTGGCCAAGAAGCACGGGGGCAGGACATACCAGACCGGTCTGTTCCTCGGTGGGGAGACGAAGAACTACTTCGGAAAAGAGCGCTTGAAATGGATATACGCGTTCAAGCGCGTCGTTGACCCCAACGGCATCCTGAACCCGGGCAAGATCGTTCCCCTGTACCGGTACGCGATGCTGTTCGGCACCGCCTCCCACTTCCTGGGCCTGATGAAGGGCAAGGCGTACAAGGCACAACCGCCTCCCGACAAGGAGACCGCGTGGCTCACCGACTACTACGCCCACATCCAGAGCTGCATCTCCTGCGGTTACTGCCGCGACGGATGCCCGATCTACGAGGAGGAGCTGTGGGAGAGCTCGTCCTCCAAGGGCAAGATGATGTACGCGAAGATGCTGACCCAGCTCAAGGTAGACGTGGACGATTACATCGTCGGCAGGCTGTTCCAGTGCACCCTATGCGGACACTGCGCGGAGATCTGCCAGGCGGAACTGCCCACCTGTGACATCTGGACCAACCTGCGTCACAAGCTCGTGGAGCTGGGATACGGTCCCATCGAGCCCTACCCAGCGATGATGGAGGGCGTCGAGACGGTGGGCAACCCCTTCGGGGAGCCCAAGAACAAGAGGACAGAGATATTCCCCTCCAACGCCAAGGGCCTCCTCATGCCTGGCGACGAGGGCGACGCGGACATCCTCCTCTGGGTGGGTTGCGTCAACTCCTACCAGGAGTTGAAGACCATCCCCAACCTCATGGCCATCCTGGATGCGGCGGACATCAAGTACCGGGTGCTGGGCGAGGACGAGGGCTGCTGCGGCTCGGTCGCCCACATATCCGGTATGGCCGGCTACGAGGAGATGGCCAACAGTGCCAAGGAGCGTATACTGGCCACCGGGGTCGATACCCTGGTCACCCCCTGCGCGGGTTGCTCGAACAACTTCAAGAACATCTACAAGAAGCATGACATCGACCTTGGTATCGAGGCCCTCCACAGCGTGGAGTACCTCGACCGGCTCATCAAGGAGGGCCGTCTCAAGCTCGAGGTCCCCTTCAACAAGCGTGTGACCTACCACGACCCCTGCGAGGTGGGTCGCCACCTCAAGATCTACGATCCACCCAGGAACGTCATCAATGCGGTCCCGGGGATCGATTTCGTAGAGCTCCCGGAGAACCGGGAGGAGGCCAAGTGCTGCGGTGGAGGCGGCGGTCTCAAGGCGACGGACATGGACATCAGCCTGAACATCGCCTACAAGAGGATCCTGGACGTCATCGACATCGAGGCTGAGATCATCATCACCGCCTGCCCGGCCTGCAAGTCCAACCTGAAGCTGGCCGCCGACCGGGCCCGCAAGGAGAAGAAGGGCAAGGTCAAGATCATGGACATCGGCGAGGTCGTGAAGAGAGCCCTTCCCAAGCCTCCGAGGGACTGACGGCCCCCATTCTCGGGAAAGGTTTTACAGACAGGAGCTCCATGGACCCGGGCGCAGGAGAGGATATCATGGCATCACCGGAGACTGTACGGATGAGCCTGGCAGCGGCGATGACCCTCGACCTCAAGGGGGGTCTCTTCTACAGGAACGCGAAGCTGGGCTGCATCAACCTCCTCATGGAGTACAAGGAGGGTTGTCTGGCCAATTGCCAGTACTGCGGCCAGGGTCGCGAGAGCGCCGACACGCCCGATTGCAGGAGCCTCATCCGGGTCGAGTGGCCCAGCTATCCCCTGGACGAGGTGATCGAGGCGATCAACGTCGCGAAGGCGAAACATCCCCACATCACCCGTGTCTGCGTGGGGGCCATCAGCCACAAGCGGGCCCCTGGGGACATGGTCCTCATAGTCGACCGCGTACGCAAGGAAACGGGCCTCAAGGTGTCCACACTCGTCACCCCCACGGTCTGCTCGAAAGAGGACCTGGAGGCGGTCCGGGACGCGGGCGCAGAGAACATGACCGTGGCGATAGATTGCTCGACACCGGAGCTGTTCGAGGAGTTCCGGGGCAAGGA
>JAUVRF010000445.1 GCA_030597775.1 Methanobacteriota archaeon
CAATGGAAGACCCGGATGACAGCAGGTCCCGACATCCCCTCCGTTGCCTTCGCGGGTCAAGGTCCTGTACCCCTGGCCATGTCGACACCTCGCACGGGTCATCATCAGGAACGCATCCCTTGGACCCGTTCCGGGCATGGCGAACGGTCGGGAACAGGGACAGGTCGCTGGTGTGTCCCTCGATGCCTCGAAGGGCCATGCAACGCAATGGCATGGCATGCGATCTCCTCATCCCGACCATTCAGGACCCGGGACCTCACTTTGATTTGGAGGCAATGGCCACCAAAGCCTCGTCTGCGAAGGGGCGCATGTCCACTCCTATCTCATCGCCCACGAGCATCACAGCGGCCTCCACCTCTATGCCCATCTCCCCCGCCTTCCGGTTCACCCTCGAGATGACGTTCCGCTTCTCCTCGTCCGCACGGTCTGTGATGTGTCCCACCATGCGTACGAACAATGGCTCGTCGCCCGAACCTCCCAGCAACTCCGACTTCGTCGGGTGGAGGTCCCGATCGATGGTCAGGTTCTTGTAGTTGAAGGCGGGCCGGAGACCACCAGAGCCCTTTCGGACCAGGAGGCGCTTGTTCTGGAAGAGGTCCACTATCTCCTCAGCCTCCTTGGGAGAGAACCACCTCAGGTCCATGGACATCGCCAAGCGCAGCTCTTGGCCCGTGAGCTCATCCTTTCCAGCCCTGTTGAACAGGAATGCGATGACCTCCTTCAGCTTCTCCAATGGCAGGCCCCCTCAGTACTGGCCGTGGATGACGGAACCCTCGTCGTACTCCGGCTGGTCATCCACGAGGCTGTCTCGGATTATGTCCATCACACCCACGACTATGCCACGGATGCCCATGTTGGAGCGTTCCACCTCACGGGCGGTCGACAGGCTGAAGCCGGAACCGCCCAGGTAGAGCCTCCTGGAGACCTCCGTCATCTCCCTCACGAATCCGGTGTCGATCCGCGAACCGGACCGGACCCTCCCAAGCTGGCTGAAGAGTATCCGTCGCACCCCCTCGTCATGCATGTCGCGTAGGAATTCGATGGGGTCGGCCTGCGAGATGTTGGCATCGCGGGACAGGATCCCATCCGCCCAATCCAGGCCCAGGACGAAGTCCGACGAGAACTCCTGACAGGTCCTGAGCTCCTCCAGGTTCCATATGCTCTTGGTGCTCACGATGACCCGGTTCGCCCCTGCGGTGAAGGTGTCCATCATATCCTCGAGGCTCCGCACGCCGGGGTCCCACCAAACGTTCTTGACGGGGGCCACGGTCTGGATCTGGGTGAGCTGGGGTCTCCGACTCTCGATGCCATCGATGTCCAGGACCAGTATGGTGCTGTAGTCGCCCAGGAACATGTCCACGAAGTCGTAGAGGGTGAGCTCCTTGTCGTCCACATCGGTGAGGGGCTCGTATCGCCCATTGTTCACAACCACAACGCGACGCTTCCTGATGGAGACGGCTGGGATTATGAGGAAATCGGATTCCTGTCCATCGGATTCCGTGGCTTCTTCTTCCATCGTTCCACCTGAAAGGTTAGACAGGAATTAACCCTTGCGCCCCTCTAGGTCCCCAACGTGATGACCGCCCCTCGACAACGGTGATAGAGCCAGGGCTGTGCCTTCGATCATGAGAAGGTGGGCATGGCGCCTAATCGATGTTCATCACCACGACGTCCCGCACCGAGCGCATGCTGGTGAAGGGCAGGATGAGCCGGCCCTGGGAGTCGGTCTGGTAGAGTCTGGGTTCGATCTCCTCGGCAGGAATGACGAGGACATGCTGGAGATCGCCCGTGGCGGTATCCACTACGAAGTTCTCGATCATGCCGATGATCCGGCCGTCGTTGGTCATAACGGTCTTGCCCCGCAATTCGGTAGCGAACTTCTTGGTCATGGGATGCCTCCCCGGGAGGTTCGGTTGGCCATCATCGGTACGACACGTTGATGTCGTCCCGGGTCCTCCTGGCCATCCTACCTTCTAGGAGCTTGCTAATGTGTTGGAAATACTTAATCGTTTCCTCATCTATGGACGGCCTGACCATCTCAAGGGCGGCATCCATGTGCCTCTCGAGGACCTTGTCGCTGTCGGGGTCCTCCCGGAGGGCGGCCATCGCCGCCTCGCGGATCAGTGATGCGATGTCAGCGCCGGTGTAACCATCGAGGGTCACGGCAAGTTCGTCAAGGTCCACCCCCTCCAATGGAACGCCCGCGGTGTGCACCCTCAGTATCGCACGCCGTTCATCCACGCCCGGCGGGGGGATGTAGATGATGCGGTCGAACCTACCGGGTCGAAGGATGGATGGGTCGATCATGTCGGGCCGGTTCGTGGCAGCCAGGATGATGACGTCACCCATGGACTCGAAGGAGTCCATCGAGGTCAGCAGCTGGTTGACCACCCTCTCGGTGGCCCCACTGTCACCCCGGGACCCCCGCTTTGTCGCGATGGAGTCGATCTCG
>JAUVRF010000391.1 GCA_030597775.1 Methanobacteriota archaeon
AAAGTGAAGGACCACTTCATGAACCCCCGCAACATGGGGGAGATGGAGAAGGCCGACGGGATCGGCGTGGTCGGCAACCCCGTCTGCGGCGACGTGATGAAGATATTCATCCGCGTCAAGGACGGACGCATATCCGACATCAAGTTCCAGACCTTCGGCTGCGCCGCCGCGATCGCCACCTCCTCGATGATAACCGAGATGGCAAAGAACAAGACCGTCGACGAGGCCAGGAAGATCAGCCGCGACGACGTGGCATCGGAGCTCGACGGCCTCCCGAAGGTGAAGATGCACTGCTCCAACCTGGCCGCCGACGGCCTCGGCGCCGCCCTGGACGACTGGGAGAAGAAGATGAGGGGCGAGGTGCCCGAGGACTCCCAGGAGGGCACGGCCGCCAACCCGTGCGACTCCTGCGCACAGCTACACGAGGGAGAGTGCGAGACCCGGCACTAGGCAGGGATGAGATACACGACGTAGGTGGTGACGACGTGACGGACAAGAAGGTTCTGATGATGCTCAACCAATCCCCGGCGGACTGCTCGCTGGAGCGCCAGCTGAAGATCGCCGCGACCTCCCCCAAGGCGGGCGCCATCCTTATGCAGGACGCGGTGTACTTCGCCGCGACCGAGGAGGGGCGCAAGCTCCTGGACTCCGGTGTGACCGTCTACGCCCTTCGCCAATCGGTGGAGGCCCGGGGCCTCACCGGCAGGACGATGGACGGCATCGAGATGGTCGACTACGATCGCATGGTCGCCCTGATAATGGAGGAGTACGACATCGTGCTGTGAGGTGATGAGATGGGAGAACTGACCATACTGCTGACCACGGGGGCGATGATGACCACCGGCCCCTACAAGGCCCTCAAGCTGGCGGACGCCGCCCTCCGCAAGGGACACCGGGTGAACCTGTTCTGCTTTGGCGAGGGCATCACCGTGCTCAACAAGAAGCAGGCGCCCAAGAACTTCCCCAACCTGGCCGAGATGGCCCTGGAGCTGATGGGACGGGGTCTCAACGTGGCCGCTTGCCGAACATGCTCCATCGCAAGGGGCTACGACCCCGAGGACTTCGTGGAGGGCGCGGTCTTCGGCAAGCTGGTCGATGAATACATCAAATACGTGACCCGGTCCGACCGGCTGGTGCACATATCGTTCTGAGGGGGTGGATGGAGAATGCCGATCAAGAACCTGTGCGTCATCATCCGCCACCCCGCCTACGGAAGGGAGGACGCCTACGCCGCCATCCGCATGGCCTCGGTGGGCAACATGTACGGCCTGCCCTCGGACCTGATCCTGTGCGAGGACGGGGTCTGGAACGCCGTCAAGGACCAGTGGTCCGAGACCATCGAGATGCCCTCCAACGAGGAGAACTTCATCCACGCGGTGGAGTCGGGCGCCAAGGTCTACGTGGACGCCGAGGCCCTGGAGGAGCGCGGCCTCACCCTCGACGACCTCATCGACGGGATCGAGGTCGTGCCCTGCGAGCGCATCGCCGAGTTCATCTTGGAGCACGACGCCGTCCTTCCCCTCTGCGGTGGGTTCTAGGCCCGCCGCTAGCCCCGAGAGGGGTCGTTTTTCTCACCCGGATGTCGGGTCTCTCGGCCCCGATACCTGGGTCGGACCCATATCGGTCCAGGGCCTCGAACAGCGGTGAGAATGGGTCCTGGCACCCCTGTTATTCCGACGGCCTGATTATTAGGGGCGCGACCTGTGGCGGTTGCCTTTTATTAACCCCGTGCTCCGCTTCCCTCGGTGCCGCCATGCCTATAAGTCATGGACCTTACCGTGAACGTGTGCTGGCAGCGGTCCTGCTCGCCGTGCTCTTTGCCGCTCTGGCCATAGTGTTGGCCACCGATGGCGCTGCGGCCGTGCAGATCACCTCCGACACCACCTACAAGGACGAGAACCTGGTCTTCACCGAGGACGTGGAGGTCACCAACGGCGCGAAGCTCACCCTCCGGGCCTGCGACGTGACCTTCCGGCCCCCGGGCTCGCTTCCCCTCTACCTGCGGGTGCTCCACGGCTCTCTCGAGATCAAGGACACCGACATCAGGGGAGAGGGGGCGGGCTTCATATTCCTGTCCTACGGCGACTCGGTGCTCACGAACGTCACCGCCTCGGGATTGGGATCCCGGGCCCACTCGAGCCTCGCCAGCCGGGGCCTGCCCCTGGTCGCCCAGGGCGGGTTCATGTTCTACGGTGCCAAGGTGACCATCTTCAACCTCGACATCGCCGATGCCCCCGCAACCGCCCTGTACGCGGAGGACTGCGAGCTGGATGTGTTCTCCCTCGGCGTCCGGGGCGCCTGCGCGGCGTACACCGGCACCGACCAGTCCGCCGCCGTCGCGGTGGTCTACCTGGGAGTGCCCTCCACTGGCTCGACCCAGATATCGGCGGTCATCAACTCGTCCAAGATCCAGGGCAGCCTCAACCACGGCCTGCTGGTGGCGGCCGCCGCCACCGGTTACGACGCCACCGTGTCCGTGGTGGGTACCGAGATCTCCACCAGCTCCGCCTCGGGCCTGGTGGTCTACGAGTCCTCCTCCCACGGCAACTTCAGCGTCGAGGGCGACACCGACGAGATGCACCACAACGGCGCCAACGGCATCCTCTGGGTCCGCAACGCCGCAACGGGGAGCAAGGCCGACCTGTACCTCTCCAATAGCCGCATATACAGCAACCAGGGCGCCGCCCTCAGGGTGATAGCGAGCGCCTCGACGGGAGTGCCGGACCTGGTGCTGGACGAGTGCGAGATAACCGATACCCAGTCC
>JAUVRF010000010.1 GCA_030597775.1 Methanobacteriota archaeon
CATATATCTTTTCTTTGAGTGGAACCCACTCCCCCACCGCCGCATCGCGTTGCCCGTCTCAATCGAAGAACCGCCTGCGCCCCTCCTCCTGGTCCTCGAACCGTCTGACCTCGGACGCCGGGAAGTCCCTCGTTCGCCCGGAGGGGTACTGGACGGTGAAGAGGGGGAACCCCCGCGCGCCTTCGCTCCTCTCGACGGCGATGGCCACTGTGTACCTCACGAGCACGAACTCCTCCTCGGCGGGCAGCCGGCAGCGGTCCTTGTGACGCAGGAAATGGCCCTCCACGACGGCCCTCGCCTTGCCCTCGGGTATCGTGTAACCCTTTCCGCATATCGGACACTGGACTTCGGTCATGGGGCGGTCCTCGACGAGATAGGATATGGAAAATCGATAAATCCTTCGGTTCGGGGGGGGGGGCATTGAGAACGGCGGCCCTCTCCCAGGACCGCGCTGAGGGATAGGGCGAGTAGACGAGCAGTGGAGGAGCATGGGGATGGGACCCCAGACCGCCTGGCTTATCGGCGGGATGGAAAGTATTTATCTTCTTATCATCCTTGTAAACCCGTGGTCGCATGCTCGAGAACCCAACGATTAGGATAGAGAACGTCGTGGCGACCGCGACCATCGGAGAGGAACTCAACCTCACTACCATCACACTGGCCCTTGAGGGGGCCGAGTACGAGCCCGAGCAGTTCCCGGGCATAGTTTACCGGTTGAAAGACCCCAAGACAGCCACACTCATCTTCCGTTCCGGCAAGGTCGTGTGCACCGGGGCCAAGAGCAAGGCCGCCGTCGAGAAGGCCATCAACATCGTGGTGGACAACCTGGCCGACGCGGGCTTCGAGGTCATAAAGGATCCCGAGGTGACGGTCCAGAACATGGTCGCCACCGCCGACCTCGAGGCGAAGCTCAACCTCACCACAATCGCCCTCTCCCTCGGGATGGAGAACGTCGAGTACGAGCCCGAGCAGTTCCCTGGCCTGGTGTACAGGATAGATGAGCCAAAGGTCGTGGCACTGCTGTTCGCATCGGGCAAGGTCGTGTGCACCGGTGCGAAGAAGAAGGAGGACATCGTCCTCGCTGTGAAGAGGATCCAGACCGAGCTCTCGAACGCTGGCCTCCTCTGAGACGTACCCATAGTACGGTACGGGGCGGGACGGACCCCGGAGCCCTCCCGGAACCTCACCCCCTCGTCGAATTCCAATGTTCCAATAGATCACGTACGCAACAGCGCACGATTCCCGGCAAGTTCGACGTTGACGCCCTCCCGGGCGCCCCCGGGGACCTCTGGGGTCATCGTTGGCCCGGAGCGCGACCATCGGAACGCACCCGCTTGGCTAACCTCCATATTTTACGCATTTCGTCTGAGGAACGAGATCGGGAAGGTCGACCGCATTGTTTGCTTGGGCTCAATCTAAAAAGTCCCTTACGAGGCTGATGAACTCCTCAACCCGCTCGGCCACAGGGTTGTGTCCCACTCCCTCGAGCACCTCGATGTGGCATTCATGGATCCCCTCCCGGAGCTTCTCTACCGCAGCCTCCGATGAGAAGAAGGGATCGTCGGCGCCCCAGATGGCAAGAGTAGGAGCGGAGATGCCGCGGAGCTCCTTGGTCTCCATGGGCTTGAGGAGATCCAGGCCCTGGGCCACCTGGTCGAAGGGTATGCCCCGGGTCTCAAGGTACTCCAGGACGGACATCACGATCGGGTCGGTGCATAGGTTCCCCGCGGCGGTCTTGGCTCCCTCGAAGCCCATGTCGTCCGTCCAGCAATCCCTGGAGGTGGTCGCGTCCACCCCCATGGCCGCCTCCAGGTTCTCCCGCATCTCCGCGATGAACAGGCGGTAACCCTCGTCCAGGTACACTATGTTGGCGGCGTCCACCAGAACAAGTCGGCGCAGACGACCCGGCCGCGAGATCGCAAAATGGGTGGCGACGGCACCTCCCATCGAGAGGCCACACAGGTCCGCCTCCACGATCCCGAGCTCGTCCAGCAGGGCCTCCAGCCAAGCCACCATGCCCTCTGGACCGGGCCGGAAGTCGGGAGAGGTTCGTGACCTGCCGTGCAGGGGAAGGTCGGGAAGCACCAACCTCCTCGCCCTTGACAGGGGCTCGGCCACGTCCGACCATGAGGCTCCGTCGGAAAGCACACCGTGGAGCAGCACCAAGGGAGTCCCTCCCGATCCGGCCTCTCGGACCAGGGTCTCGACCCCGGCGATGTGAACGATGACACCCTCCATGGCGCCTTCGGAGGCCTCGGTAGTCATCGAAGGCCTACAACGCGGACCAAGTCTATTAATATCACCTACTAGAGCGCATTCGTGAGGTCTGGCCTCCCTCGATCCTCAATCTCAAATAAGCGAATTCGTGCGAAGGGTAATTAAGGCGAATTCCACCATGTTGACTTTCGCGAGACCGAATCGGCCGCATGACCCGCCTATTCCGGTGCCCTTTGTGGCGGGCCCCCATGCGGCCGGGCCGGTCCGCGGAGGACTTACCATCGCAGGGGCGATAGGGAATTTTGGCAAGACCATCCGGATGCGCAGGCTCACCGAAGCCGTAACCGGAAGGTTCCTGGTCGTGCCCATGGACCACGGGATCACCGTGGGGCTCATCCCTGGACTGCACGACCTGTCAGCACGTATAGGAGAGGCCGACCGGGGCGGTGCGACCGCCGTCGTCCTCCACAAGGGCGAGGTGCGGAGGTTCGTCGAGGCGTCTCCCAGGGAGGCCGGGCTGATCGTCCACATGAGCGCCTCGGTGTCCCACGCCCCCGACCCCGACCGGAAGGTACTGGTTGCCACCGTCGACGAGGCCCTGGCCCTTGGTGCGGACGCGGTCTCGGTGCATATCAACATCGGCGCGCCCACGACGACGGAGATGGTTGCCGACTGCAGCGCCGTGGCCCACGACTGCCACATGCTGGGGATACCGCTTCTGGTGATGATCTATCCCAGGGGCCCCGATATTCACGATCCATACGACCCCGACCTGGTCGCCCACTGCGCGAGGGCGGCCGAGGAGGCGGGTGCCGACATAGTCAAGACCAACTACACCGGCGACGTGGACAGCTTCCAGGAGGTGGCGAGGGCCGTGGCGGTCCCCTTGATCACCGCCGGGGGTCCCCCCACCGATGACCCCCTCGCGCCCCTGCCGGTCGCGGCGGGCACCATCGAGGCCGGCGGGGCCGGCGTCGCATGTGGCAGGAACGTCTTCTCCCACGAGGACCCCGAGGCCATGACCCGGGCCCTCGCCTCGGTGATCTTCGACGGCACGTCGCCCGAGGAGGCGGCACGGGAGCATCTGGGGGGTTAGGTTGTCCGCCGATGGGAACACTGGTGGCGAAGGACCTCTCATCTGGGTCCATCTTGAAGGATTGACCGAGGAGAACGATCTCCGCGAGGCGGCCACCGGCGCCATAGAGGCCGGCATCGGTTGCCTGGTGGTGGCCGAGGGCGCGGCGGAATTCGTCGGGTCCCTCGCGCGCGTCAGGTTATTGGAGGTCCGCGGTGCCGGGCTGTTCGAGGACGGACGTCGGGTCGGCGACCTGGTGTCCATTCGGTCCCAGGACGATGTGGATGAGGCGATAAAGCTCATGGCCAAGGGCCACATCGTTCTGCTCGATACCCCGGACTGGACCGTGATACCCCTGGAGGACCTGGTGGCCGCCCGACACGGCGATGGCCTTCCGGGACCCGCGTTGGCGGTCGTCGAGAACGCCGAGGAGGCCAGGCTAGCACTGGGAGCCCTCGAGCATGGCGTCGACGGTGTGGTGCTGCGACCCACTGCGGCAGAGGACGTGAAGACCCTGGTGGCCGCCGTGCGCGGCATCGGCGGGGGCGAGGACTTCTTCCAGCTCTCCGTGGGTGTGGTGGTGCGTGTCCATGAACTGGGCCTGGGTGACCGGGCCTGCGTGGATACCGTTGACATATTGAGGGATGGCGAGGGTCTGCTGGTCGGTTCCTCGTCCGCCGGTTTCCTGCTCGTCCATGGAGAGACCATCGAGAACCCGTACGCCGCCGTGCGACCCTTCAGGGTCAACGCGGGTGCGGTGCACAGCTACGTGCTGGTTCCGGGCGGCAGGACCAAGTACCTCTCGGAGACCGATGCGGGCATCCGCGTGCTCCTCGTGGACCGGGACGGTGCGGGTCGACCCTCCCACGTGGGGAGGCTCAAGATCGAGCGGCGTCCCCTTGTGCTCGTGGAGGTCGAGGCGGGTGGTGCCCGGTTCAACGCCATCTTGCAGAACGCGGAGACCGTGCGCCTGGTGACCCCGGCGGGCCATGCATCCGTCAGCTCCCTCGAGGAGGGGCAGAAGGTGATCGTGTACATGCCCCCGGCTGCAAGGGACGGTGACGGCGATGGTACCGGGCCCGGCAAGGCCACCGGAAGGCACTTCGGCCGTGCGGTTCCCGAGCGGATCATAGAATCTTGATCCAAAGGGCGATAGGACCCCCTGGCCCCCCCTTGATTCCTCACCCGTGATAATGACCCCTGAGATTTGGGTCACCGGGTATTTAACGGGAAGGCACGAATGTCAGCCCGGTCCTAGGCATCGGACCGAGTGGACGGCCCTCTTTGGGTGGTACCGCTCAGTGGGGCAGCATCGAGGAGAGACAACTGATGGCAGACAAACCGTCGGTCAAGGAACGGATATGGAAGCTGGGCGTCAAGATCGCCCACTCGAGACCACATGCGGCCACCGAATCGCGTGTAAGACTCCTGCTGTTGATCGGAGCACTGCTGACCCTGTACCTTGGATTCAGGTACAACAACGACTGGTACGTCGAGGAATTCGCCAACTACGACTGGGCCCGCGACCTGGGCTTCTGAGGTGGGTTTGCGATGGTCAAGGTCCAGAACATCGGGTTAGGCGTGGTAATCGTCATCGCCGCCTTCATGGCGTTGATCGCCGGGATCATCCGCGAGAGCACCGCCCTCATGGTGGTATCTGGCTACAGCCTCGTCATATCCACCATGATCATGGTGATCACGCTGGGCTCCCCATTGCTCCGCCTCCCCATACAGGTCCTGTCCTTCGGCTTCCACCGTCTGGGCATATTCCGGAAGCTTCCAGGTGGATGGAACGCCGAGATCCCCAGGACCGCCGGCGTCACGTGCACCCTCAACTGCCAGGCCTGCGAGCTGGCCTGGGTGGGCTGTCCCATCGGCATGATGCAGCAGTTCGTCATCTCGAGAGCGTTCCCATTCTACATCCTGGGCGTCTTCCTGATCTTCGGGGCCACCCTGGGCAGGACCGTCTGCGGCTGGCTCTGTCCCTTCGGCCTGATACTGGACATCGTGAACAAGGTCTGCACCCACCGCTACGAGCCCCCGAACTGGCTCCGCATCTTCAAGTATATCTACTTCATCGGCGCGGTCGTCCTCGCCTTCCTGACCCTGACCATCTTCTACTGCCGGTACTTCTGCTTCGGCGCGGTGCTTGGTATATTCCCATATTGGTTGACCTGGAACACCGTCAGTTGGGTGTGGCTCTTCTACCATCTCTCGGTGTTCGCGGCCTACATCACCTTCTCGTACTTCACCCACGGGAGGGCCTGGTGCCGGTACTTCTGCCCCCTGGGTGGGGCACTGGCCCTCTTCGCACCCTTCTCGATGCTCCGGATCAAGCACGATTGGAAGTGGTGCACGGACTGCAAGGAGTGCGTGCGCATATGCCCGATGGGCGTCGACCCGAGGAAGCAGAACATGATGTTCCGCATGGAATGCATCCTGTGCGGCCGCTGCATCACAGCATGCAACACTGGCTCCCTGGAATTCTCGACGCCGTTCACCATGGATCTTCCTTCGGCGACCCCGGAGCCCGGGGGGATAGAGGTTTGAGGCGTTATTATTCTTATTTCGTGAGAATTGAGGGGCGTTTTTCCCGATTCTCAAGAATTGAACAAAAACGTATACTTATATGGGCCGACCATGGGTCCGCTACACATACATTACTCCCTATGGGGGGCGTTTCCATTGGTTAGGCAAAATGAAACCCCAAAGATGAGCGATAAGGTGCGACCGAAGGGTTCCCGTATGAGGGCGGCGAAACCGCTGGCCATACAGTTCGGGATAACCCTGGCGATCATGTTGATGCTCTTCGGGTCCCTGCTTCTACCCGCGACCCGTATCGGCTCCCAGGACACTCCGCTGTCCGAGGAGTTCGCATCCGAGAGACAATCCACGACCTACACCCCGTTCGTGAACGACCGATTCGTGTTCTACTGGTCACCCATCGATGGTACCTATGAGCAGGAGGACGAGGAGGACGACTACGGATGGGGGATGCGTAACAACAACGGGCAACGTAACAACGATGCCATGGTTGGCGTCAACCGTTACGGCGACTCACCCATGTCGGATATGGGAGTCATCGCCCTCTCCAGCTATGACTGGGACAACAAGGTGGACATCATCCTCAGGGATGGCTTCATCTTCACCGATGCCTTCATGGCCGACTATCCCTTCAACGTGATCGACTACGGCCTTATACTAGTGTACAATGGTGTGGACCTCACCAAGACCGAGACCTGCGAATGGCCCATCGACCTGGATTGCGATGGCAACAACGATTACGACCAGACGGTCACCGGCAGGAAGTACTACCAGGTCGACCTGAACATGAACGTTCCCATGAACGAGGTCAAGATCCAGCTGCCCACGGAGATGAGCGAGGTCAAGTCCGTGGCCAAGATGGACCGCAACAACGGCGACAACATCGAGTACCTCATGAAGGCCGGTCCCGGCCAAGAGGGTTACGAGGTCGTCGACGCCGCTCGAGGTCCTGGAGAGATGACCATCCGTGCCGAGCCCACCTGGGGCGCTGGCACCTGTATCAGGATCAGCTTCCATCACACCACCTTTGTATGCTGTGAGCAGAACGAGTACAGGACCATCACGGGCTACCCCGACAAGACCCCCTTCTCGCCCCACCTGAAGCGTGTGTTCGATTACGAGCTCTGGAGCACCGGCGACAACGTGCTCAGCCCCTCCGGCGGCCCGTCCCGATACGAGGGTGAGATGCTCTACACCACCCGCGACCTGCGCCTGTGGGGTGGCACCGTGGAGACCATCTCCACCGGTCGCACCATGGTCCTGAAGAGCACCGTGGCCGAGGCTTGGATCGACAAGAACGGCAACGGCATCCCTGATGTCGAGGACGATTGCGACGGCAACTACGTCATCGGCGAGGGCTGGGTCGGCGGCAACGGTGGCGGGGACGACTGCGAGGTCGCCCACGGCATCGACAACGCCTGGTTCGCCAACGAGCTCTCCGCGGACGCCGTGTGGTCATTCTACGGTGACGAGTTCTTCGGCTTCATCCATCGTGACATGATGATCGCCTCGTACGACGAGGACAACGAGATCGAGATCATCGACATGTCCGACGGCGACGACACCATGAAGATCACCCTGGGAGCATGGGAGAACTTCATGTGGGTCTCCTCTTTCGTCCAGGACACCTACTGTGGCAACGACGACGCCGGGGACAACTACGAGTTACAGTCCTACGGCCTACTGCGCTACACCGACTGGAGCGATCCCGTCGCCGCACAAGAGGCCATGAACAGCCCCATCATCCAGCGCGCCATCGACTCGGGCAACTTCGAGTCCGACTGGGTGCTGGTCAAGTCCAAGCACCCCGTGACCATCTACGGCGGTATCTGGGACAACAACTGGCACATGCAGATCTACGGACCCCGTGGCAGTCAGTACTACATCCCCTACGCCTACGGGATAACCATCACCGGCCTCGAGAAGGAGGCCCACGTGAACATCGACTTCCAGGATACCACCGAAAAGGACACCCGCGTCACCATCGGCCCTGGAGAGCAGTGGACCTTCACCTCCATGGATGCATGCCCCTTCTCGAACAACTACGTCGGTGAGATCGAGTGGGCGGAGATCACCTCTGACCACCCCATCCGCATCGAGCTGTGGAAGGCCAACGACGACAACGCCTTCGACAACACCCAGATCACCTCGTTCATGCAGGACTTCGACTACTACCCTGCCGACGAGTCGTGGCAGGTGGCGATCCACCATCGCGCGATGGTCTACATCGTTGCCCTTGAGCCCGACACCCGGGTGGGTTGGACGGGCACTTGGATCAACGCCAAGCCCATGGAGTGCACCCTCGACCAGTACCAGGTGTACCGCATCGTCATGGACTCCGACGAGGACTACGACGGTGACTGCAACGACGACACCGAGGCTGACAACGAGGATGAGCTCGAGGGTAACATCCAAATGATCTACATCAGCGCGGACAAGAACGTCCTCGTTGAGGTCCGTTACGGACGTGATTACTCGTGCGAACCCCAGGACATGGACCTGGCGATAAGCATCAATCCGACTATCCAGCGTGCGTCGATGGAGTACCCCTACTTCATCCCGCTGCTGATCTCGACCTTAATGGTCGCTGACCTGGCCCTGGTTGGCACCGGCCGCCGCGGAATCGCGGGGGTTCTGGGGCTGGTACATAGGAAGTACCCCATGCCGAAGAAGCTCGGCAAGTGAACCGCTAACTAACCCGATCTATGGCAAGGCTGCCATAACCAAGAGGAGGAAAAGCCAGTGTCAGGAATAAAGAAGATAATCCCGACGGTCATGCTGTTCGTAGCTGTCCTAGGGATATTCTTCCTACCAGTGTCTTCGGTGCTGTTGCACGACACGCCCATGAACACCGCGCTGGAGGACGCCATCCGCGCCTCCACGGAGAAGGACGAGGAGCACGATCTCAGCTCGACGGACATCACCCCGTTCACGAACCGGGAGTACGTGTTCTACGTGCCGCCTGCATACATGATCGAGATGACCAACTTCAACTATCTCGACGATTGCTGGTACTGGAACGGGAACGATGACAACTACGCGAGCATCGCTGGAAGTGGTCCCCGCAACAACGAGATGTACACTCCCATCGCCAACTGCTCCACCATCATGATCTCCGTCTACGAGCGGGATGCCAACGTGAGGGTCGAGTGGATGAACGCCACCGCCATCAAGGCGAACTTCGACGAGTACAGCGGGTGGCGTGTGGAGAGCGGTTCCAAGGTCATATGGGCCAGCGAGATCCCCCTCACCATCGACCCGAACATCACCCTTGCCACCACCTGGGAGTACGACATCGAAGAGTTCGATATCCTGGAGATACCCATAATCGCCTGGGAGATCGCTCCCGGCTGGCACATACTCTCCGGCACCGTTCGAATAACCTCCGACGTCCCCATCTCAGTGATGCACCACAAGCTCAAGCCCGGAGCCGCGACCGAGAACCCCGACGACCATTGGGCCAACGCCTGGTGGAACGGCCTGTTCGCCGGCTACGGCAAGAAGCTCATGGTCCGGGTAGCTGGTGACCTGTGGATCTCCGCCCTGGAGGCCCAGACCAAGGTCACCGTGAAGGACCTGTCCGACAGGGACGACAGCGCCGAGTTCACCCTGAACCGCTTCGAGGGGTGGTCCTACGACCGCAACCCCATCCTGCAGCAGCAGGGGTTCGACGACGACATTGTGCTCATCAGCGCTGACCATCCGGTGAGCATCGTGGGCGGTATACAGAGCAAGCACGCGTTCACACAGGTCTACGGCAGGAACGGCAAGGACTACCTGTTCCCCTGCTTCAGCAAGGTGATGGTATACTCCCCCGAAGGCGCCCACATCATCCTGGACGATCGGTCCGGCAACCAGGGCTCGTTCGAGGGAGACATCCCCGCCGGCGAGTTCCAGATGTACGACTTCCGCGTGCTGTACAAGCTGCGCTGCTACCCTTCCTTCGAGTGGGCCCGCCTCCGGGCCTCGTCACCCGTGATGGTGTACACCATAAGTGACAACCCCTGGACCCTGGACGAGAGATATTACGGGACCATGGCGGGCGAGGACTACCTGACCACCTACCGGGAGACGACCATCTACTTCCAGGAGGGCATCTGGCCCCATCCCGCCGACACCGAGTTCAAAGTGCCGATCCAGAGCAGGGCGTACGTCACCGTTCAGAACCTAGGTCACCAGAACAAGGTGAAGATCGACTTCTCCGAGTTGAGCCTTCCCCTTACTGTCGACCTTCCCGCTTACAGCTCCATGACCATGGAGCTTTCGGAGAACAGTTACGAATACATCGACCTCGAGGGACAGTACCAACGTGAGACCGAGGCCTTCTGGTCCAACCGGAACCACCCCTTCGTCTACCGCATCGTGGTGGACAACAACAAGAGGGAGGAGATAAAGCTCACTTGGGAACAATTGAAGGGCACCACCCTCACGGTCGAGGCAGAGAAGGATGTGATGGTATTCGTTGATTACGACCGCGACCACCAGACATACGTGACAGGTATCGACCTGATACCGGGTCTCGAGTCCCCCGCACCCCGGGGCGTTCCCGAGACACAAGGCTTGCTGGTGGCCATCGGTGGGATCATCGTTGCCATAGACGTCCTCTTCGTCATGGGAGGACACAGACCCCTCCTCGACCAGCTGAGGAAATGGAGGAACTGACCGGGACACCCGTCCCGCATCAGGACCTCAGATAGGAGAGAAACAAAGGAGGTGCCCCCAATGGAGGAACCATTGCAGAGTGGCAAGCGGATGCCCGCCAAGGGCAAACGCGATGCCGCCGAGACAGACCCCCAGCGAACGACCCAAGCGACAGCTCCAGCAGCGCCGCGACCCGCTCCGAAGCCACCGGCCGCGCCCAAGCCCAAGGCGGCCCCGGGCGTGCCAATGGCGGGGCAGTCCTATGCCCAGCGGCAGGCGGATGCTGCGAGAAGGGCCAAGGCGGAGGCTAGCGCCCAACCAGCGCCAACGCCCCGTCCCAAACCCAGCTCTCGGCCACCCGCCCCCAAGGCGGCGGAACTGGACATGGACCTTGACGAGGCCTTCGATCTGGGAGACGAGTACGAGGACGACCCCGTGGAGGAGGCTCCCGCCCCCGTGACCGCGGACACGCCGTCCAGGATCTATTCCACCCGCCGCGCCCTCGCCGAGCAGGTGAACCAGGACGTGGGTCTGGCGCCAGACGAGAGCGATGCAAGCGGCCTCGATGCCATTCGCGACAAGCGGGAGGCATGGAAGAAGACGGTCGCGGCCAAGGAGGATGAGGGCAAGAGCCCTTACATCACCCGGTGGGCCAAGGCCTCCTTCTTCCCGATGCTGTACTTCATAGTCTCGCTCTCGCTGCTGCGGAAGATAAGGTACGAGTATTCCGATTACTACGATTATGACTCCCTGTACCTGATGCTAGGGATGCTCGTGGGGTTCATATTCCTGGTGATCGCCACCACCGGCACCATGCTCAGGGCCAAGCGGGTCAAGAAGCCCATCCAGCTCAAGGGCCGTGCCACCTGGATCGGCGTCATCGTGTTCATCGGGATATCGTTCTACCTGGCCTACTTCGAGGGCCTTGCATACGCCTGGATGTTCTCCATCGGATTCCTGGCCACGGGACTCATCATAGTCCTCATCGGCTTCTTACTGGAGAAGTCAGGCAAGGGGACGTACTGGGTCAAGGACCCATTGGATGGCAGCGATAAGCGCTGGCTCGAGTTCGTACCCGTCGCAGAGGCTTGATCCCCGTGGGAGGCAACACCCTAGGTCACCTACTTCAGGTGACCACGTGGGGCGAATCCCACGGAGAATCCATGGGCTGTATCGTCGATGGGGTCCCCGCGGGAACGCGCCCGGACCTCGCGTCCATGAAGGAGGACCTCAAGCGGGACGTCCCGTACCCGGTGCTCACCCGTCGGGTCGAGGAGAACCGGATGAGGCTCCTCTCCGGAGTCTACAGGGGCAGGACCCTGGGCACTCCCATCTCGATCATCGTGCGGAACAGCAATGTCGAGAGCGACCGGTACAAGCTCATAGCGATGAAACCCCGACCGGGACATGCGGACCTCACGTACCGCATGAAGTACGGCCACTGGGACTGGCGAGGTGGTTCCCGCGCCAGCGGTCGTACCTGGGCACCAATGATCCCGGCAGGTTCCCTCGCAAAGCAGCTGCTGGACCTCATCGGCATACAGGTCTCGACACGCATCCTCATCCTGGGTGGCGTCGAGGTCGAACCCAAGGGTCCCAACAACCTCCGGACACTGATACAGCATCTCGCGAAGGAGGCCGAGAGCACCGGCGACGCCACTGGCGGACTGGTGGAGCTGAGCATATCAGGTCTCCCCGGAGGGATCGGGGCCCCGTGGTTCTGGCGTTTCCAGGCCGACATCGGCCACGCTATCCTGAACATCCCGGGCATCAAGTCCTACGAGGTGGGCGCCGGTATCGCGGCAGCGGACCTGCGCGCCTCCGAGTTCAACGACGACCTGACCTGGGGTTCCGACGGGAGCGTCCGTGGACGTACCAACAACGCCGGCGGTGTGCTGGGAGGCATCACCACCGGGGCGCCCTTCATATGCCGTTTCGCCGTCAAGGCCACGCCCTCCATACTGGTCGCCCAGAGGACGGTGGACCTCAACGGGGGCGAGGTCGAGATGGTGACCGAGGGCCGCTTCGATGCCAACTTCACTCCCAGGGTACAGGTCCTCGCCGAGGCGTTGGCGGCCCTGGTGAGCGCCGACCACCTGATGATCTCCGGCTTCCTGCCCCACGACTCGGTCATTCCATACGAGGAGAGATTGACATACACGAAGGTCGAGGTGGACTAGTGAGCATTCAGTCCTGGGTCCTGCGGACATTCCCTGGCGTGCTGTCCAGGATCGACTCGCCACGCCGTCAGCTCAAGCAGCTGCGCACCTCCGTGGCCCGCGCCCAGAACAGCGTCTTCTACGGCAAGCGTCTCAAGGAGGCGGGGGTCACCCCCGGTTCCATCAGGAGTATCGAGGACTTCACCACCCGGGTGCCCGTCACGACCCGGGAGGACCTGCTCGAGCAGGACCCCTACGACCTCCTGGCCGTCAAGCCAGGCTCGGAGGCCATCCTCTACGGTCAGACCTCCGGGTCCACCGGCAACCCCGTGCCCGTCTGGGCGACCCTCAAGGAGATGCAGGACGGCATCGAGCTGGCCCTCGCCCTCCCCGTGTTCCGGAACAACCTCCATCCCTCGGACCGTGTGGCACTGTGCTACCCCTACACTCGAACCCTTGCGGGCCGATCCGCGGACCTGCTGAACCTAATGGCGGGATGCACTGTCATCCCCATCGGTACCCGCAACAACATGTATCCCCCGGAGATGGCGGCCGCCACCATCAACAGGCTGCGACCGACCATCCTGGGGGCGGCGGCGACGGATGCCTTCGCCTACGCCAACATCCTCCGGGACCAGGGCGTCGACCCCAGGAAGCTGGGCATTCGCCTGATCGTGTCGGGAGCCGAGCCCTGCCCACCGGCGAGGGCCGAGGCGCTGGGCCGGGTCTACGACGCCAAGGTCCTGTCGCTGCTGGGCCAGAACGAGATAGGCTTCCCGGGCATCCCCTGCGAGCTCAACAAGATGCACGTTCCCCAGTTCATGATGTACACCGAACTCATCCATCCAGACGGCTCTCCCGCCCAGCCCGGGGAGAGGGCCAACACCATCGTCACCCCAACCTTCAAGCGGGCGCAGCCCCTTCTCCGCTACGTGACCGGAGACACCGTGTTGTGGGACGACAAACCCTGCGAGTGCGGCCTTCCGCTGCCCACCATGGAGATCCTGGGCAGGGCCCACACCGTGATCTCCACCAACGGGCGCAGCTTCTTCCCCATCGAGCTCGAGGAGGCGCTGTACAAGGCTGCGAGCCTGGACGGTGTGTGGTACCAGATACGCGTCCGGGAGGACGAGGTGCTGGTGAGGGCAGAGCACCGGGAGACGGACCAGTACGACCAGATGGCCTCCAGTATCGAGAGCCAACTGTCGGCCTTCACCGGCAGGAAGGTCCGGGTCGAGATGATCACCCCGGGCACCCTTTACGATTACAGGCAGATCCGACCGGGCAAGCCCCTCTCCCGCGTGGTGGACGAGGTGGCTGGCACGGGCGAGGTGGTCGAGGGGATGTGAGGACCGGGAGGTGGAAAGCTATGGTGACCGAGAGCATTGAGATCGCCCATGCGGGGACCACCGTCGACGAGTCGTCACGCTTCGACTGGCACCTGGTCGACCCCAGGCAGTCCACCCTCTCGGGCAAGATCATGGGCCATATCAGATTGGCCAGACCGGCCCAGCTCATCTGGCTTGACCTCTGCCTCTCCCTGTGCATCTTCGTGGGCATCACCGGTCACATGCCCGCCTCCCACTACCTCTGGTTCATTCTCACCGCAGTCCTCATCGACGCCGGTGCATGCACCTTGAACGACATCGGCGACCTGGATTCGGACAAGGC
>JAUVRF010000160.1 GCA_030597775.1 Methanobacteriota archaeon
CCACGTCGGCGTCCACGTAGTAGGTCACCGGGGCCGACAGGTTGGCAAGTACCGCCCAGGTGCCGGTCTTGTTGGACCAGACCTCGTAGTTGACAACGTCGTCGTCACTGGGGTCCCACGAGACGTTGATGCCCATGAGGTCCCGGTCCTCGATGGCTACGATGCCGGTGACCTTCGCCGGTGGCTTGGTGTCACCGGGGATGCCTATGGCAACGTCGGAGGGTTCGGAGTATCGCTGGACCCCGCCGTCGAACGCCAGGATGCGGAAGCTGTAGGACTGTCCGTCCTCGAGGCCGCTGACGATGTACTCCTTGGCGTTCTTCGCGACCTTGGTGATCTCCTCCCAGCCGGTGCCGTTCCACATCTCGATGGCCATCTTGCTGATGTCGTCTCCCTTGGAGGTGTGGTCGTCCCAGGTCAGCTTGATCGTGCTGCCACCGGACATTGCCGTGGCCGCGAGGTTCGTGGGCTGGACGAGCTTGTAGAACTGGATGACGACGTTGTGGAGCTTGATCTTCCCCGCCCTGCCCAGGGACACATTGATGGGCACTATCAGGTCGCCGTTCACGTCTGCCTCTCCCAGGTGCGCCTGGATGTAGGCGTTCAGCTCGGTGGAGAAGTCGGGGATCTCCGCGTCCCCCCGTAGGGCACCGCTCTTGCTCCATATCTCCACATCATCCAGGGAGACCTTGGGTGCCGCAGCGTCGGCGCCACCGTAGAACACGTAGGTATGCAATATGGTCATGTCCCCAGCGCACACATCGGAGTAACCGTCGCCGTTGCCGTCACCGCAGGGACCCAAGGAACTTCCCATGTCACCGTTGGTGTACCATCCGCCGAGCTTCTTGTCGGGGGTCGTGTTCACGCCGCCTGAGTCGCCGAAGTGGATCTGGATATGGCCGTTGGAGGTCAGCGTTCCGTTGCTGGTGTTCGGGGCGCTGATAACGAAGTCGTCAATCCCATCGCCGTTGATGTCCTGGCAATAGGCCACGTCAAAGCCCAACAAACCGGTGACGGTGTCCCCCTCGATGGTAACGTCGGGGGTGGAGGAGAGACCGCCGCTCCCGCCATAGAACACCAGGCCAGCACCGGCATCGGTGATCGTGCTGGTGTCATAGTTGGGCATGCCAAGGAGGATGTCGTCATAACCGTCGTCGTTAACATCGCCAACGCCCGTGGCCGAGTAGCCCAGGAGGTCGCTCTGGTCGGTGCCGGTGTAGGTCCAGTCGGCAGTGGTCTCGATACCGCTGGAGCTGCCGTGGTAGACGTACGCCTTGCCCACATCGAAGTCGGTGCCGGTCCCATTGTGGCTCGGAGCGGTCACCAGCACGTCATCGTATCCATCGCCGTTCACGTCGCCGCAGATCCTGACAAGGTAGCCGAAGGTATCGCCGTTATCGGTGCCGGTGAGCGTGATGTTCGGGGCGTTCGATATGGTGCGGTTGCCGTCGAGGAGGTAGACGTAGGCGCGACCAGGGTTGTTGGTGTTCTCCACATGCCGCGGTGCACCCACGACGAGGTCCATGTTGCCATCGCCGTTGATGTCGCCATCGGCCCACACGTCGTACCCGAACATATCTCCGCTGGACCCGTAGCTGATGGTCACGTCGGCGTTGGCGCTCATGGTGGTCCCGCCCCACCAGATGAGTACGTCGCCGACGCCCGTGCCAGTGCTGGTGCCGAAGTCCATCTTGATGCGGCTCGTAACCATGTCGTCGTAGGTGTCGTTGTCAATGTCACCACCGGTGCTCAGCGCCCAGCCCAGGTAGTCGTCGTCGGTGGTACCCTGGATGATGATCTCCTGTGGGTTGGACACGTAACCGGTGTTCCGACCAGCGAAACCTCCGATGTAGCCCTGGTTGGTATCCCTCCCGGGGGCCGTGAGTATGAGCTCGGTCATGCCATCGCCGTTCAGGTCCCCAGAGGTGTCGATACCCCTGTTCGCGAGGGTGAAGGTGGGTGCCGCCTGAAGGCTGAATGCGTTGGACAACTCCATCATCACCGCCGAGGCCTCCATGGTGGCCTGGACTACCTCCGCGTCGGCCTTGACCTTCAAGTAGACGGTGGCCACCTCGCCTGGAAGGGGATCTGTCGTGAACTCGATCGTCATGGAGGTCTCGCCGTCCTTGAAGGTGTTGATGAGGCGTGCGCCCTCCACGTCTGGCGAGGACATGGGAAGGGCGGTGATGAGCGCTATCACCACTAAGGTCGCGATGAGCATCCGCGCGGTGAGATGCGCCTTGGTTCTCCCGTGAGGGGTTGTTCTATACAACTTTCGGTAGTCCATATTACCACACCCTGGGTCCCACGAACGCATAGCCATATCCCTACAAAAACGTTTGCATGTGGTACAGGGGCACTGGCTAGGGTGCCAGGAGGTCCGGAATCGGGCCCATTAGAGTAGTATTCGAACGGTCAAAGGACCCTCGTCCTGCCGGGGAGCGTCCGGGACGGCCCTGACGAAAGGTTCATTAAGCGGGCCCTCATAAAGGAGTTCCTCACCAACCCCCTAGCCAGGAGGTCATCGCTTGCCCCTCGACCTAGACCTTACGAAATTCAAGCACGGCACCACCCTTCTCAAGCTCGGATTCGCCAAGATGCAGAAGGGCGGGGTGATCATGGATGTAACGAACGCCGATCAGGCTGGCATCGCCGAAGAGGCGGGCGCCGTGGCCGTCATGGCCCTGGAGAGGGTCCCGGCCGACATCCGCGCCCAGGGCGGCGTGGCCCGCATGGCCGACCCCAACAAGATCGCGGAGATCATAGAGGTCGTCACCATACCGGTGATGGCCAAGTGCCGCATAGGACACTTCGCCGAGGCACAGGTGCTGGAGCACCTGGGCGTCGACATGATCGACGAGAGCGAGGTCCTCACCCCCGCCGACCCCTTCCGCCACGTGGACAAGAGCGGCTTCAAGGTGCCCTTCGTCTGCGGCGCCACGAACCTGGGCGAGGCGGCCCGACGGATCGACGAGGGCGCGGCGATGATCCGGACCAAGGGAGAGGCCGGCACCGGCAACGTCGTCGAGGCGGTGCGCCACCATCGTCTGATCGATGACGCCATCAAATCCCTCGAGGAGATGGACGACCATGCCCTCCTGGAGTTTGCCGAGAGCATCAGGGCGCCCTACCCCACCGTCAAGGAGATAGCGGTCCGCCAGCGGTTGCCCGTCGTGAACTTCGCCGCCGGCGGCCTCGCGACCCCCGCCGATGCTTCCATGATGATGCAGCTGGGCGTGGATGGCGTGTTCGTTGGCTCGGGCATCTTCAAGGCCTCCGACCCCGAGATCCGTGCAAAGGCAATAGTCGAGGCGGTGACCCACTTCGACGACCCGGCGGTAATCGCGGAGGTGTCACGTGGCCTGGGCGAGGCGATGCCCGGCATCGAGATCTCTGACATTCCCGCCAACGAGCGATTGCAGGAGCGAGGCTGGTAGTCAGACCCGTCCTCATCTCCCCCCACGGCCTCGACGGCCCGAACAACACCCTACATCCTACCGCCAGGGAGCGACATCTCTCGCTCCTCCTTGGGCTCGGGCTCGGGGGCTCCCTCATCCTCCTCGTACTCCTCCTCGAGCTCGTCCTCGTACTCCTCCTCGTCGTCGTCATCCTCATCGGACCCCTCGCCCTCCTCGACGACCTCGACCACATCGACGGCCTCCTCCTCTTTACCGCCACCACCCAGCATGGCGGCGGCGACGATGATGATCACCACGACTATGATGATGAGTATCCAGAACATCCCGCCCTCGTAGAACTTGTCCTCGTCGGCCGGGCTCACCCGCATGGGCTGGACCCAGTCGTTGTTCTCGTACGTGATCTCCCAGATCGCGCCCTCCACGTCGGGCGGGTTGACGACGATGTGGACCTGGACGGAGCCCTCCTTCAGTGGGAACCACTCCAGCAGGACCTCGGTCTCGCCCTTGGCCGTCACGTCACCCACGTTCTTCTTCTCGGGATCGTCCCCGAAGTCGGCGTACAGCATGACGCCGGAGGCGTCGTCGGGACCGGTGTTGAAGACGGTGACGGTGAACACCACCTTCTGCCCCAGCTTGGGGGAGTTCGTGCTGGTACTGACCTGGATCGCGAGGTCTAGGATCCCCTCCAGCTTCATCAGCAGCAGGGTGTTGTCAATGGCGGTGGCCTCGGCCTTGGAGGCCACCTTCACGGTGATCTGGGTCTCGGGGGTGGGGATGTCGGTGAAGGACGTGGGGATGTCCACCTCGAAGAGCACCGTCACCGTTTCCTCCGGGTCCAATGTGATCTCCGTGACGGAGGCATCGTCCTTCTTGAACCTGTACAGGTAGCCTTCGGCGAGTCCGAACGCAGAGAGCTGGTATGTGTCCCGGATGTTGCCAAGGTTCTCCACCTCGAGACGCCACCATATCGTCTCGCCGGGTTTCCCCGCGGCCGTGTCGTCGCTAGGGGTGATGGAAACGGCGTATTTGCGCTCCTCCACCACCTCGATCACGTGGGTGTTCGCCACCACGGTCTCGTTCATCTGGCTGACCCCGGTGATGGCGATGTCGTACTGCCCCGCCTGGGCGCTCTCGGGGACGGTGAGGGACATCCTGATGAGAACCTGGTCGAAGGCGGGCAACGGAACGGGGTTGACGTCGAATGTGACGCACCACGTCATGAACTTGCGGTCGTACGAGAGGTCGATGATGTCTGCCACGTTGCCCAGGTTGGTGATCGTCAGGTTGTGCATCCGGACCTCGCCGGGGTGGGATGGACCGGGGGGCGAGTACACCACGTCCATCTCGAAGCGCCTGTCGACGATGACGCTGGCGGTGAGGTTGTACTCGTCCGCGGCCTCCAGGTCCTCCCGGGGCACCGCCAGGAGTCGGAAGATCATGTCGGTCGCGCCCTCGGCCTCGTCGGGCACTTCGAAGGCCAGCACGAGGTCCTCATCGGTTCCCACCAGCAGAAAGAGGGATCGGGCAGGCGTGCCGTTGGGGAAGAGCAGCCGGGGTCCCCATCCCAGGGACTGCACGGAGATGTCCACGACAGTGTCCCGGGTCCCCGTGTGGCCAAGTGTGACATTGACCCTCACGTCCTCCCCGGTCTCCACGTCTATCCTCCCGGGGTCGACGTACCACTTGACGTCGTAGTGGATGCCCTCGCTCAGGATGAGGTCCAGGTCGGTGCCGCCCAGCTCCGAGTACGCGAAGACCGACTCCTCGGCGTAGTCGCGACCGTCGGTGGCGTTCACCACCACCTTGTCCCCGTCAGAGTATTCATTATCAGGCAGGCTCGC
>JAUVRF010000600.1 GCA_030597775.1 Methanobacteriota archaeon
TAATAGATCTTGGCCATGCCATCGCTCCTTTCCTGGCCTGGTGCGGGCGCTGGTGCCCTCTCTCCTCTTGGAACTCAGCCGATTGGACTACTCAGACGAGTATGGCGTTTCGCCCTCTGGATAGCGCTCGAAAGGCTCCTCACCCAGCTCGTGAATGTCGGGGGTGGAGCTGGCAGGCCCGCGAACAAGGGCCACTCGCCCGGTGCGCACCATCTCCACCACGCCGTAGTTCTCAAGCAGGTCGAATATGGCGTCGATCTTGTCGTCAGGTCCGGTGACCTCGACGATCAGCGATTCAGGCCCGACATCGATGATCTCAGCCCGGAAGATGTGCACGACCTCGATGATCAGGCTGCGGTTCTCGGCGGTGGCCTTCACCTTGATCAGGGCCATCTCGCGGGAGACGGTGTTTTCGTCGGAGATGTCGCGGATCTCCACCACGTCCACCACCTTGTCCAGTTGCTTGACCACCTGGTCGGCGTCCGTGTTGGCATCGACCACGAAGGTCATGCGCGACAGGCCCGCCGTCTCCGAGTGGCCCACCGCCAGGCTCTCGATGTTGAAGCCGCGCTGCCGCCACTTGCTCGCTATGCGGTTCAGCACGCCCGGCTTGTCCTCCACCAGGGCGATGATGATGTGCTTGCGTAGCTCTCTCATGCCTTCGCCACCACCCTTTCTTCCTCGTATTTGGGTAGGTCCAGCGTCTCCTGTAGAGCTGCCCCCGGCGGCACCATCGGGAAGATGTTCTCTAGCTCCTCCACCTGGAAGTCGATGACCACCGGTCCCGGGTGCTCCATGGCCCTGTAAACGGCCGACTCCACCATTTGCTTGTCAGTGACCCTTATCCCCAGAATGTCGTAGGCCTCGGCGATCTTCACGAAGTCGGGGTTCTTCAGGGGCGTGGCCACCAGGTTGTCGTGGTAGAAGAGGGTCTGCCACTGTCTCACCATCCCCAGATGAGCATTGTTGATGATGGCGAACTTGATGGGCAGGTCGTTGATGGTGACGGTGATCAAGTCCTGCAGGGTCATCTGGAAGCCGCCGTCGCCGCAGATCGACCACACCAGCTCGTCCGGCCGGGCCACCTGCACCCCGATGGCCCCCGGCACCTCGAACCCCATGGGGCCCAGCCCGCCGGCGGTGATCAGGGAGTTGGGCTTGTCGAACCAGAAGAACTGGGCCGACCACATCTGGTGCTGCCCTACCCCTGTGACCACCGTGCAGTCGCCCTTGGTCGCGTCGTATATCGTCTTGATGACGTACTGGGGCAATAGCTTGTCCGTCTCGCGGATGGTGATCGACGGATGCTCTCGCTTGAGTTCGTCCAGGTGGGCCAACCAGTCGTCACGCTGGCGGCTCTCCACCCGGCGGTTCAGCTCCTTGAGGGCGTCCTTGGCGTCGCTCTGGATGGCCACCGTCGGCCGCACGTTCTTACCGATCTCCGCCGGGTCGATGTCGATGTGGATGACCTTGGCGTCCGGGGCAAACTCGCGCAGGCGGCCCGTTACTCGGTCGCTGAAGCGCATGCCGATCGCTATCAGAAGGTCGCTTTCGCACATGGCCACGTTGTTCCAGTACATGCCGTGCATACCGGGCATGCCCAAGCACAGGGGGTGGGAGCCGGGGAAGCTGCTGATGCCCA
>JAUVRF010000619.1 GCA_030597775.1 Methanobacteriota archaeon
AGCTGATGGTACCCGGGACGTAACCCAGGACCTTCTCGGCGCAGGTAGCGAACAGACTGGCCCACGAAAGGACAATACCGACTATGTCCGTGATGTCCTTGATCGGTGAGCTGGTCGACACGGAGGCCTGGCCCTCGATGGTGCCGAACCTGTCCTCGAACTGGACCTTGGACTTCTGGCCAAAGACCTCCATGGGGCCCCAAGCGACGATGTCGAAACCGAAGGCCTTGAAGACGCTCTCGATCGTACTCGCGATTGCCGAACCACCACCGACCGCGCCGGCCATGTCCGATATGCCCGAGGCCACCAGTTCCAGGGAGATTATGATCGCCTTGTACGCCGCTGCGATCCAGGCGGCTGTCTTTCCACGTATCTCGTTGAACCAGGCCTTGTACTCATCTGGTGTCCCGTACGAGCGGCCGACCATCCAATCGAACACAGCCAAAAAGGCGTCGGCGAACTTGTCCATCGCGTCCGTGGCCGCCTCCATGCTGCCGCCCACACCGACGATGGTCGTGGCGATGGAGTTGAGGATCCCGATGATCGCCACGCAGATCATCACGCTGACAAGGGAGAAGTGCAGACCCCGTTCCCCCACCGAGTAGATCTTGCCTGTCGACAGGTCCTGCTCCCACCATGCGATGCGGGACCTGTTCGCCAGCATGACGCTTCGCTCCGGGACCACCACGACCTTCCCTGCGTCCAGGGCCCGTTGGATGCGCTTGCGGGCCTCCACAGAGATGTTCAGGTCCGTCAACAGCACGTCCCACTCCTTGCGGAGGTAGACGAGGGGGACATCCTCCTCACGGGCCTTCTCGAAGATGGTGTTGAGGCTGACGACCGTCTGATTCGGAGCGTACACATGCATGAGCTCAGATTCTGCGTCGGTGTCGGTGATGCCCTTCTGCTCCTGGTACTTCCACGCGGTGAGATGGGCGGTCCCAGGAACCGCCAGGCCCCGTATGTCGTTGTACCTCCAGTCGAGGAGGAAGTACCATTCCGGGTCCTTGGATTCGTAGGATGAGATGATGATCCTTGGCTCTACGTAGTAGCTCTTGATCTGGAGCACGACCTGGGCGGTGTTGTCCCTCATGTCCGAGACATGGGCCAACTGCAATGCCGCGAGATGGAGCAGGTCCACGTGCTTCTGCTTGACCGCCTCGTTCAGGATCTCCTTTTCCGCCTTGGTGGTGTCGTTCTTCGCTGCATCCTTGTAGGCCTGATAGGTGGTCTTGAACTGCTCCACCTGGTTGTCGACGGCCACCAGGGGAATGCGGCAGGGTACCACCAGGATCGAGTAGACCTCCATACCACTGACAAGGGGGTCCCGCTCCAACATGGGCTCGCTCAGATAGCAGGAGCCCGCGCTATTCCGGTACTCGTAACCAACCTTGTCGAAGATCTCACGGGTGACCTTCACCGTCTTCCCGGTGGGGGAGGTGATCTCGATGTCGAGCCACTCTGCCAGGAACTCCTCCGATAGCAATTCGTAGTGGGATGCCGGGTAGAACGTCTCCATGTGGGTGTTCCCGTAGGCGGTCTCGTTGGCGATCACCAGGATGTTCTGG
>JAUVRF010000306.1 GCA_030597775.1 Methanobacteriota archaeon
ACCATCTTCTTGAGCAACGGGCACGGCCGGTACTTGGCGTCGCCGAGCCCCTCGTGGAGCACCTCCATGATGGCCAGGCAGGTGTCCAGGCCGATGAGGTCCGCCAGTTCGAGGGGGCCGAGGGGATGGTTCATCCCCAGCTTCATCACGGTGTCGATGGATTCTTTGGTACCCACGCCCTCCATCACGCAGTAGATGGCCTCGTTTATCATGGGCAGCAGTAACCGGTTGCTGACGAAGCCCGGGAAGTCGTTGACCTCGGCCGGGACCTTGCCCATGGCCACGGCCATCTCGTGGGTGGCGCGGTAGGTCTCGTCCGACGTGGCCAGCCCGCGGATGATCTCGACCAGCTTCATCACCGGCACCGGGTTCATGAAGTGCATGCCGATGACCTTGTCGGGCCGCTTGGTGGCGGCGGCGATCTCGGTGATGGAGATGGACGAGGTGTTGGTCGCCAGTATGGTCTCCGGGCGGGTGAGCTCGTCCAGGTCGCGGAAGATCTGCTCCTTGAGGTCCTTCCTCTCGATGGCGGCCTCCACCACGAAGTCCGCCTCCGCCAGGGGAGCCATGTCGACGGTGCCCTCGATGCGGCCCAGGACCGCGTCGGCGTCCTCCTGGGTCATGCGGCCCTTGGCCACCTGACGGTCCAGGTTCTTCCCGATGGTTGCAAAACCACCGTCGACGAAGCGCTGCTCGATGTCGCGCATGATCACGCGGTAACCGGTCTGGGCAGCCACCTGGGCGATCCCCGCGCCCATCTGACCGGCGCCGATGACCCCGAAAGTCTTGATCTCCATCACAATAACCTCCTTCACCAGTCCTCTTCGCGCTCCAGCAACATGGCGGTGCCGTTGCCGCCGCCGATGCATAGTGCGGCGAGTCCGCGACGCTTCCCGTAACGCTTCATGGCATTGATGAGTGTGACGACGATGCGGGTGCCGCTGGCGCCGATGGGATGGCCCAGGGCGACGGCGCCCCCGTGGACGTTGGTCTTCTCCAGGGGTATGTCGAACTCCTTGCAGATGGCCAGCGTCTGGGATGCGAAGGCCTCGTTCTCCTCGAACAGATCGATGTCGTCGATGGTGAGGTCCTGCCGCTCCAGTATCGTTCGTATGGCCTCGATGGGGCCGGTCATGGCAGCGATGGGCTCGACGCCGGACCACTGCTGGTCAACGATGCGGACCAGGGGCTTTATCCCCAGCTCGTTGGCTTTCTCCTCGGACATCACGACGACCGCAGCGGCCACGTCGTTGATGGCGCTGGCGTTGCCGGCAGTCACGGTGCCGTCCTCGTTGAAGTAGGGCTTCAGCCGCGCCAGCTTCTCGTAGCTGGTGTCCCGCCGCGGTCCCTCGTCGGTGTCCAGGAGGATGGGGTCCCCCTTCTTCTGGGGGATCTCGATGGGGACGATCTCGTCGCGGAAGGCGCCCTCGTCGATGGCCTTGATGGCCTTCTGGTGGGACGAGAGGGCGAACCGGTCCTGCTCCTCCCGGGATATATCGTACCTCCTCGCGACCCAGTCCCCGGTGTGACCCATGTGGAAGTCCCCGTACGCGTCCCACAGGCCATCCATGACCATCTCGTCCTTGACCTCCCCGTCGAATATGCGGTAACCGAAGCGGGCCTTGGTGAGCAGATACGGGGCGTTCGACATGCTCTCCATACCGCCGGCCACGATGCAGTCCGCGTCCCCGGCGCGGATGGCCTGCCCGGCAAGCATGATGGACTTCATGCCCGAACCGCAGACCTTCTCGACCGTGAAGGCTCCGACCGTGACCGGGAGCCCACCGTTGATCGCGGCCTGCCGGGCCGGGTTCTGGCCCAGGCCTGCCTTGAGAACGTTACCGAAGATGACCTCGTCCACGATCTCGCCGTCTATACCAGCTCTGGCCACCGCCTCCTTGAGGGCTATGGCCGCAAGCTGCGGCGCGGTGAACTGGACCAAGCTCCCACCGAAACGACCTATTGGGGTCCTAACGGCACTGACGATGACGGGTTTTCCGGTGATGGTACCCACCTCCCAGCGGGGATTTCGGTTAACCACCTTGCCGTACTTACTATTTTCGCAGTACTGGCTGGCCGGATATGGGACCATAATGTTTAATAACCGTTAAACTCCTGTATTCTTACCCGGGGGAACGTAAATTCGTGAAAGGTAAGATTTTCCTTGTGCATTGGAGGGAGGCCGAGGCCGAGGTCCTGGCGCACGAGATCCGCAACATGGGCTGGACCGTCGAATGGGAGTCGGACGACGGCGGCAAGGCCGAGCAGCGCCTCTTGGCCGACCCACCGGATGTGGTGGTGATATACCTCACCAGGCTTCCGTCCCATGGACGCGAGACGGGGCACTCCCTGAAGGAGGTCAAGGGAACGCGGGAGATACCGCTGGTGTACGTTGATGGCAGCGAAGCGGCGATCGACAGGACCAGGAACTTGATCCCCGATGCGGTCTACACGACCACCGAGCAGCTTAACAAGACCCTGATGGAGTTCTGCGACTTCCCCGCCTGAGGGGCAATACGGTGACGCTGGAGATAATCAACGGGAGCCCTGGCCATGTCGACCCTTGCATGGACATAGCCCTTGGCCTGCGGACCCACTTCAACGATAACGCGATGGAGAAGATGCCCGTCGACCTTCGGGAACACGACCTCTACGTCGCGGAGGAGGACGACGGGCAGGTGGTGGGTTTCCTCACGGTCCTTCGCAGAAGCCCCGACGTGGGCGAGGTCTCCTGGATGGGCGTCCGGACAGACCAGTGGAGAAGGGGGATCGGCACCGCGCTCTTGACCAAGGCCGCAGAGGACCTGGCGTCCGATGGCACATCCATCCTCATGGTCCACACCCTCTCGGACACCGTGGACTACGAACCCTACGAGGCCACCCGGGCCTTCTACGATGCCATGGGCTTCAAGCACCTGGAGACCATCGATCCCTACCCGGGTATGGCACCGGGCAACCCCATCGCGATATATGTCAAGCTGTTGCGTTGACATGCTGGGGTCCTCTGTTGTTGATACAACGCGACCTATCCTGACGGAATATATATCAAGGATCTAGATACAATTAACAGAGCGGGGTAGGTGGGGTTGAGCAACCTCTATTGCCCCTCAGGGGGTTGGCTGATGGCTAATGGAGGTGGACCGAAGAGACTTCACGGGTCCGACTTGCGATATCAGAGGGCAGGTAAGGCTTGGCGCGTCGACAACGCGTCTGCGCAGCGTAAGATCCTATGGTTGACCTGGGGGGCTGCCTTCATCGGTATGTTCGGAGGCGCGCTGCTCTTGGGCTTCCTCGCCGATCCCGGCGAAGATATGTCCTTTACTATTGAGATGGCCGGATGGTTACTTCTCATCATCATCCTCTTTGGCACAGCAGCGGT
>JAUVRF010000462.1 GCA_030597775.1 Methanobacteriota archaeon
GCTCCAAGAGGCCGTGTGGGCCCTGACCCGCCTCAGCGTGATCCTGATCATACCGATGCTGGTGCTGAACTTCTGGCGTCTCACACCCTGGATATACTACACGAAGGTGGACATCGGCGGGTCCGAGCTCTATGCCTTCTGGCTCAGTCTCATCGCGGCCTTCGTGCTCACCCTCACAGCACTCCTGGCACTGAAGTTCTATCTGCAGAGGAAGCTGGGGGTCAGTGTCGAGGAGGCCTTCGAAGGACCTCCCGATGTGTAGGGTGAGGTCAACAGCTCTCAGGCAGGTCACCCAAAGGCGAACCTTTATCTCGGGTCCACATAATGGCACGGGCCATAAGATGCCGACCTTCATTGCATCCCTTCTGAGACACCCATTGATGGTTATTCGGATCCCCTTGGCCGCCATCGGGCTCGTTGCGGTCATCGCCCTCCTTTCCCAGTCCACCGGCGCAGAGGTCGTGGACCTTCCTGTACCGTACCAGCGGCAGGATGAGACGTGGTACTGCGCCGAGGCATCGCTGCAGATGGTGTTCGACTCCTGGGGCGCGGAGCTACCGCAGCACGACATCGGGGACGTGGCCAACGAACGGGTCGTGGGCGGGACGTACGCGTCTGACCTGGAACGGGCTGCCCGGTTCTCCAACCTGTCCACATCGTACCAGTACCGAGAGGGAGGCGGCAGCAAGCTTGTGGGCTACGACCAGCGGTCCTACGGGTACGCTGCCTACTCGAAGCAGTGGACCAACTCGGGTGACCTTTCCACACGCTACGCGGACCTGATGGGCCTCGTGCGCGGAGGCTACCCCGTGATCCTCCTGTGCTGGCTCGATGCCGACCACGATGTGTCGCACTTCCGCGTCGTGAAGGGATTCGACACCGACACGGGCGACTTCCTGGTGAACGACCCGGTCCACGGTCCCAACTTCCGGATGAACATGACGCTGCTCGTGGACGACCTGTGGACCTCCTACGACAGATGGGGCATGGTCGTAGTGCCATGGACCGTGGAGGTCCAGGTCCCGGAGGTCGTGGGGCCAGGCGAGGAGTTCTCGGTCCAGGCGTTCGTCGAGTACCCGCTGCCCGAGCAGGTCTCGAACGCAGAGAAGGTCTACAGCTGGCCCGACGGGCCGATCGCGACCATCACGGTCCCTCCCCCCTTCGCCCTCGCCCCCGGGGAGAACGCCACCCTGGACCTCGACATCACCCGTGGCGGTGACTCGGATACCGTGGAGTGGACCCTGGTGTCCCCGGTCTCAGAGGGCTTCTGGACGGCCGAGGTGGTGGTCCTGGCCGAGGCCAGGACGAAGGGATACTCCACATCCTACTACCGGTACACCGACCGCACCGGTGGCGTCGGGTCGGCGACGGTCGGCTGCGACGCGGTCCCACCCACGATCGATAGATACGATGTGGCTGGCGGCGCCAGGGTCCTGGGGGACCCGGGTGTGAACATAGTCTACGGAACGTCGGATACCCATACCGGAGTGGACGCTGTGCGCCTCTCCATCGACGGAGGCACGAGCTGGCTGGACCTGGAAGGGGCGTCGGGAGAGTTCGAGGTCACCCTCGACCAGGGTGACGGCGACTACCAACTGATGCTCGATGTGACGGACGGTGTAGGCAACCGCGCCAGCACCACCACATCCACGATCACCCTGGACACGACCCCGCCCCGGATCCTCCTGTTCCAGCTAGCTGGCGGGAGCACCATCGTGACACACCACAGGATCCTCGTCGAGCTGGTGGCCGAGGATGACATGACGGTCCTGGAGATGATGACCCTGCGGGTCGGCACGGAGCCCTGGGGCGCCTGGGAACCCTACCGGGACCAGTTCGAGCTGGTCCTTCCTGCCGATGGGGAGACCTCGGTGGAGGTCCGTCTGCGGGACAGCGTGGACAACACCGTCTCCGCGGTCCGGAGGCTCACGGTCGACAGCACCCCTCCCGTCATCACCCACTTCGAGGTCGCGGGAGGCCTGGGCACGACCCGGGAACGGACGGTCGAGTTGACCTTCAGCGTCAGGGACGAGCTGGACCAGGAACTGGACTATACCATCGCGGAAGCTCCCACAGGTACCGCGACCAACGGGACGACCGCGACCGACAGCACCGTGATGCTGGATTGGACCTACGGTGGCGAGGGCTCGCTGACCCTGACCCTCACGGTGACGGACTGGGCCCATCACACGGCCGAGGCTGCGGTGACCGTGGTCGTGGACACGGAGCCCCCCATCGTCAGCCTGGTGCTGAACGGTGGCGAGCGGGTGACCACGACACCGGACATCCCGGTGGCGGTGAGCGCGATCGACGTGACCACCGATGTGGCCAAGGCCCGCATCAGGGTGAACTCCAACGA
>JAUVRF010000384.1 GCA_030597775.1 Methanobacteriota archaeon
ACTGCTGGGTCTTCGGAGACTTACAATTGGAACAATTATTTCGATATCTCCGGGGATCCCTATACTGATGGCAAAGCTTTCGTTGATGGAACTAATGACGGGTCCGGACCTTGGATAGAGAATCAACATCACGACCAGGCCTTCGTGACATACATGGAGACCGACATAGGCACCGGTGTGAACCTGGTGAAGGTGGCTGGCGAGACCTACTCGGAGATCCGGTCGGGTCCCTCGGGGGACGAGTACGTCTTCAACATCACCGGGGTGACCAAGGACGCCTCCGGCATCTGGGCCTTCCCCATCACCAACGCAAATCCCTTCCCCGTGACCTTCAACTGGTCCGGCGATGTTCATTCCGACACCTATCCACAGCTGTTCGGTCTGCTGCTCTCCACCGATGCCGGCGAGGCCCCCTACTACACCTATGCTGGCACGAACACCAGCCTGGAGGACTACAAGTGGCTCACCTTCACCGTCGGGCTCGCGGACATCATGGACGGTGCGACCATCGCGTACACCGCACCCAACGGCGTCGAGTTCGTGCGGGTCAACGTGACGGTGAACGGGAGCGTGACCGGCGGGATGGTGCTGTCCGGCCTCCGGGTCCGTTACGACCGGGACAGCGAACGGACCGGCCCGGCCGTGATCGCGGCCGCCGACGCCTTCCGGGCGGCCAACGAGCATCTGACCGAGGTCATGCTACCCATCGTGGTGGGGTCCTCGGTGTCGGCCAAGGTGTTCCTCTCCGACCCGTACGTGGAGTACGACCTGCGGCCCACCTTCACGACGGAGACCCAGATAATCGAGGAGGACGGCTACGGCGAGGTGGACCTGAACACCATGTTCGGGGACGACTACGACAACAACAACCTGACCTACACCCTGATGGGCTACTCGGTGGCAGATGCCGTCGAGGCCGTCATCAACGGCTCCATGCTGGAGCTCACGCCGTTCCCCAACTGGACCGGCGAGCTGGATGTCACCGTCCGCGGGATGGACAGTTCCCTCCAGTACATAGACGGGGACATCCGCGTCGTCGTGACCCCCATCAACGACCCGCCCATCATCGACCTGCCTACCACCACCTTCGAGGCCCAGGCCAAGGAGACGCTGATCCTCGACCTCTCGGATTACATCTACGACGTGGACAACGAGCAGGACGAACTGACCCTCACCGTGAACACCAGCTTCATCACGGTGGAGGGTCTGACCCTCTACTGCACCTTCGATGACGAGGGCACCTACCTCGTGCTGATGACCGTCTCAGATGGTCTCGCGGAGACCAACGAGACCCTGACCTTCATCGTGAGCGCCCCGGTGGGCTACCCGTCCATCGTTGGACTGCCCTCCGAGATCAAGGTGCCCATCAACAGGCCCCTCCCCATGGACCTTCTGCAGTACGGTGAGGACGACGAGGACCCACCAGAGGCCCTGACCTGGGCCGTCGAGGAGGCCTCTGACCTCTTCGATGCGGTGCTGGCCGCGGACGGCTTCAACCTCACCATCACCCCGACGGGGGTCGGCATGGGCACTGATTACATGTGGTTGTCGCTGACCGACACCGACGACAACACCGTGAGGGAGCGGGCGGAGGTGAACATCACCGACCGGTTCAAGGAAGCTCCGCGCATCAACCACGACGCCCTTCCCGAGGAGATCGTCCTCGAGGAGGGTGGCGATTCGTACGTGCTCGACCTGGCGGACTTCGTGGAGGACGACACGCCCGTCGAGGACCTCCTCATCGACATCCACTACTCCCAGGAAGGCGTGGTGTTCGTGGATAGCCAGGACGGCATCCTCACCTTCGTGCCCCAGGACGAGGGCAAGTGCAACGTGACCGTGACCCTCACCAACATGGACGACATGCCCTCCGATTTCTCCGTCATCGTCAAGGTCAAGAGTGACGCCGAGGACGAGCCCATCAACTGGACCATATGGATACTGCTGCTGTTGATCATCGTGGTCATCCTCATCATGGTGGCATGGCCCCGCAGGTCCAGCGCGCCTTCGACGGCCCCCGCCATCGTGGGCGAGGAAGAGAAGCACATGCCTCCGCGCCCGCGGGTCGACAAGGTCACTCCCCACACCTTCGATACATCGGCCGTCAGGTCGCTGGAGGAGGTGTTGCTGTTCCACTCCAACGGCAATCTCATCGCCCAGCTCACCCGGACCATCAAGGAGGACGGCGTGGACGCCGACATCGAGAGTGCTCTCATCAGCTCCATCCAGGAGCACATCAAGGGACGGATGAGGACCCGCGACGAGCCCGCCGACCTGATCGCGCTCGAGGGCATGCAGGTGGTCATCGAGAGGGGGGCTGACGTGGCCATCGCGGCCGTCCTCACAGGCTCCGAGCCCGAGGGCCTGCGGATGCAGATGCGGAGGACCCTCAACGAGATCCAGATCCGCAACGAGGCCGTCCTCCCGGACTGGGACGGGAACCTGGTGGAGCTCAGCAACATAGACAATGCCATGGTGGGCATCGTCGAGGCGCTGATCAAGGAGCACAAGGGCGTCCAGGACCTTTCGGTGGACGGGGAGGTGTCCGCTCGCCACGTGCACCACGTCCATCCGGAGCCCGCGGTGGACGGCGTCCCCGAACTGGAGGACGAGGACGACCCCCTGATGCCCATCAAGGAGATACTCGGTGAGGAGAAGACCCGCGAGATCGAGGAGGGTCATCCCGCCGAGGAACCCGCCGATGAGGGCGATAAGGGGGAGAAGGACGCGTGATGCAACGGCCCCGGGCCGACGAGCACGAGGAATTCTACAGGACGAGCCTTGGCAAGGAAGTGCTGGACGCGGAGGTGGA
>JAUVRF010000423.1 GCA_030597775.1 Methanobacteriota archaeon
AGCCAGCTCTGGTCGTCCATCTGGACCATGATGTGTTCCGTGGTGGTAGTGGTGAAGGTCCAGGTGGAGAAGTCGTCGTCCACGTCGCGGAAGGGCCTGGTGACGTTCACGCCGGACAAGACCAGGTCCTCGCCAATGGTGATATTGTCGCGTACCTGCTCCTCGTCCACGTAGGGCCCGTCGTTGACCGGGTCGACCCAGATCCAGGCGGAGTAGTTGATCATCAGACCTTTGGGGTCGGTGGCGTTGAGAAGTATCGAGACCTTGAAGTCGCTGGCATCGGCGACGGGCTCGATAGTGAGCTTGTTGTCGACACCCAGCTGGATATCGATGAGGGTGTTGTTGTAGGACGTCAGGTCGAGCTCGTATATCAGATCGTCCCCGTCCTTGTCACCGAAGATGACGGTGACGTCGTAGTCGGAGTCGACGCTGTCCTCGTCCAGGTGGTAGTTCTTGACCCATCCATCGAGGCCCGAGTTGATCTCAGGTCGGTAGTTGATCCATACCTCCAGGGTGTAGTCGACCGTGGGCGGGTTCTCCCAATCGGGTGCCTCGTACACCGACTCGACGACGATGTAGTAGAAGCCAGCATCGTCGGGCTTCCAACTGTTGATCCTTTCGATCTCTGTGCCGGACTTCCTCGATGCCCTCTTCTGGTTCTCAAACTCGTCGAAGATGTACAGGTCGGCTGGCCCGTTGATGGGGGTCATAACGACCCAAAGGGGTTCGCCCTCGTCAAGGTAGATCTCGTAGTAATCGTCGCGGTCGAAGCTGAGGTTGACATCGCCAGATTCCTCACTGTTGTCGGTGACCGGCGTGGCCTCGCCAATGCTGTTGTCATTGTCGTTCGCGTAGCTGAGGATGGTCATGGTCAGGTTGTACTGATCGAAGCCCTCCTGCATCCAGATGCGAACGATGTAGTCGTCTTCCACTGTGATCACGTAATCCTTGAGCAGGCCATTCCCGAACTTGATGGTGTCGGATGTGTAGACCGCCGATGGTCTCAGGATGCCAGCAGGGTCGTACAGCTCCCACTGGACCGTGTTGGCCTCGTCGGTCTCCAGCTCGATGGTCAGGTACTTGTTGAACTCGGAAGAGGGCTTGATGTGTAGGTAGAAGTAGTCTGATGGGTCCCAAGGCAGGCCCGCGTTCTCGCGGTGTGTCTGGCCCTGTGTCAGTTGGACCATATCTCCCGGTGCGTTGTTGCTGTCCCTGTCAGCTAGTGGCGGGCTCACGGCCACCCGGTCGATGGTCATGTTGATGAAGGTGTCACCGAAGCCCTGTCCCGTGTTGATGTAATAGATTCCGGGGACCACGATCCCGAACTGGAAGTTGAAGTTGGGATCCGCGGGTGGTCCGGTGTAGTAATAGTAATAGATCGGGAAGAAGTTGGGGTCCGTGACCCAGTATTCCACCGTGGTAATCGGGTCAGACTGGTTTACCGTGACCATGACCATGTCGTTCGTGTTGAGGAACCTGAGCTCCAGGAAATCGGGGTCACCGCCACCGTCCCTCCGGATCTCCAAAGGCACACCCAGCTCCAGCTCGCTGATTTCGTAGGCATCGGCGTAGTTCTGGTACTGCCATGGGGCGGTGATGGTACCATTCTCGTAATCGATGAGTGCCGCATCCGTCGACATGGTCAGTCCAGCGATGCAGACCAACGCGAAGAGGGGTAGGGCGAACATTATCACCCGTCTAGTTCCGATATAAGGTAAATCATGGTCCATTCTTAATCCTCCATAAGGCAGAGACTAAGCCAACATCCAGGCTTAGTGGCCCCATAGCAAGTGATTGTATATAATGTTTATTAAACTGTTTCGAAAAATCCATACTATCCAGGAGAGCACTGGCCTAGGTCTCTCCGTCGTCCTTTTTCCCCGGCTCGTCCCCCTCATCTTCCCCCTCGTCGTCCCCCTCCTCCGAGGGGGTCACGATGCCCTCGTAGGTGTCCTCTTCGAAGGAACTTCCAGCCTCCTCGAGGGCCTTCCTGAAGGAGGGGGCCTCGTCCTCAGCCTCCTCCTCGTCCTGGGAAGCTGGCTCCCCACCCGTCTCCTCCTTGTCATCGGCGGTTCCGTCCTCCTCCTCGTCTTCCTCGTCGGAGGGCTGGAAACCGAGGTAGGTCATGGCCAGGGCGAGCCGCATTATCGTGGGGGTCAGGGGGAGCACCTCAGAGCCCAGATCGAACGGCCACAACATGAACAACACGCCGGCTGCGAGAAGCCAGAACCCCCTGCCGTCATCCCGCGTCAAGGCGGCACGAAGGCCCGAGAACGCGATCAGGATGGCGCCGATGAACAAGGGTGAGCCCAGGGCCCACCCGGCGGCACCCAGCTTGGTGTAACCTCCCGAGAGTCCCCTACCGATGGCCTCTCCCGACCTGACGAAGCTGTCGGATGATCCCGCACCCAGGGCGAGGATGGCGCCCATGATGGCGGCGGCGATAACAAGGGCGTACGCGAACAGGGCCAACCGCTCGGCGTCCTCCATTTGGTCGATCTCACGCAGGAAGCATCCCGCACCGATGGATGCGACGCCGGTGGAGACGAGGCCAATGTAGAGCCCGAGGCCCGTCGGCGTCCAGCCAGACCTGTCGCC
>JAUVRF010000394.1 GCA_030597775.1 Methanobacteriota archaeon
GTCCGGAGCAGGGAGATCTGGACCGGTGACAAGGGTTGGGAGTTCAGCGGGCCCTACGTCTTCTCGGACCACTACTACGCTGGACTGGACCACGACTGGGACGCCAACGGGAACGGCCTCCCACACTACTCAGGCAACGGCATCGGTTACAACTGGTCCCGCGCCTTCTACTACGACGACATCCCCAACCTGAAGAACGGGAACCAGACGCCCTTCGTCTACTTCTCCTCCTGCTTCGTCGGCAACTTCACCGAGATAGACGACACCAACTACGAGCGGCTCCTCACCCAGAGGTACGGGGGCGCCATAGGCTTCATAGCTCCGAGCGAGCTCACCTACCGGGGGGAGGAGAACCCGGACGAGTCCGACGGCAACTGGTGGATGTCCGAGAACTTCTGGCAGTACCTCCTTGTCAACAGGTCCCGTCCGGGAGACGCATTCTACCAGATGATCCGGGACTACGAGCCCCACATCAGGTCCGTAGGAGGGAGCCCGGCCCATCCGTTCTTCCAGCAGAACCATGCCGCGTACAACCTCATCGGCGACCCGGAGATCCCCATTTGGCTGGACATCCCCAAGACGATGACCGTGGTCATGCCCGACGAGATATTCGACCTGGAGTACGACGTGGAAGTGAGGGTCATGGAGGGCGCGATCCCAGTGGAAGGTGCCCGGGTCTGCTTCAAGGGCGAGGACTTCTACGCCTACGCCGACACCGATGGCGACGGGTGGGCAGTGCTGCACATCTCCCCTGGGCTGGCCGGCCAGTCGGTCACCGTCACCGTGACCGCCGACCAGTACCTTCACGATCAGCAGATAATCGGAGTGGCCCCCGCCCCGGCGGAGCTGGAGGTGGTCGCCAGGACCATCCGGGCAGCTACGGACATCCCCCAGGCAGGCGTCGCCACCACCCTGAGCGCGGAGGTTCGGAACATCGGGCACAGCGACGCCCTGTCCTTCTCGGTCCAGTTCTACGACGGCGGCCCCGCCCAGGGCGGCACCCCCATCGGCGATCCCGTGGACGTCCCCGGTCTGCCCGCTGGCAAGGCCGCCACCTTGCAGACGGACTGGGACAGCCCCACCGCTGGCTGGCACAACATCTTCGTGCTGGCGGATTCGGAGTTCGAGATCGACGAGGTCCTCGAGGACAACAACTGGGGAAGCGCCCTGGTCAACGTGTCCGCCATGAACGCGAAGGCTGCGGGCATCGAGGTGGCGGGAGCTGGAGGGGACACGGCCCTTCCCTTCGGAGATGAGGCGGAGATCGCCGTCACGGTGGAGGCCACAGGCACCGAGGCGGTGCCTCCGACGACGGTCCGGTTGTACCTGGGGGACCCGGCAGCAGGCGGTCTGCCCGTGGGCAGCGACAGGACCACGTCCACCATCCCGGCGGGCGACGACAGCGTGGTCACGTTCATGTACACCCCCGCCCAGGTGGGCAACTTCAGGCTCTTCGCGGTCATCGACCCGGACGGCCAGCTGAAGGAGTTCGACACCACCGACAACCAGATCGACCTGGCGATCTTCGTTGGCCACCCCCCGATCTGGAGCCCCATTATGGAAGTGCAGATGGTGGAGGACAACACCAAGCGGCTGGAGCTGAACCGCTACCTGACCGATTACGACAACGACATCGTCGACATCGAGGTGACCGTGTACTCGGTGAGCACGAACAGGGTGACCCTCACCGTTGAGGGGCTGGTCCTCGTCATCGATCCGGACAAGAACTGGTTCGGTGACTTCGAGGTCGAGCTGCAGGCCGATGATGGGAACTTCAGGTCCCTGGTGGGCTTCTCCGTCCATGTGGAGGCAAGGAACGACGCCCCCATCTTCAACAACACAGAGGAGCCGCCGATCCATCTTCTGGAGGGGGAGGGATGGTACTACGTCTTCGACGTGTACGATCCCGACGGGGATGAGGTGTTCCTCACGGACAACTCGGAGCTCTTCGATGTCACCATCGATGGCATCATAGATTTCACGCCCTCCTACTTCGCGATCAGGTACAGTCCGATCCACGTGTTCCGGGTCATCGCCACCGACGGGATCGCCCAGTCCTACTTCCCCATGACCCTGGAGTTCGAGTTGGTGAACACGGCACCGGAGATGCGTCTGCCAGAGCAGCTCTTCGCGGTGGAGGGCCAGGCCTTCGCATTCCAGGTGCAGGCATGGGACAGGGAGGATGATCCCCTCACCTTCACGGACGACTCAGATATGTTCGACATCATCCCCACGCCGGGACAGATCATGTTCACTCCCACCAACAACATGGTGGGCAAGCACAACGTGACCATCACCGTCAGCGACGGGGAGTTCGAGGTGAACGGCAGCGTGGAGTTCTACATATACGAGGCAGCCGTCGAGCAGCGCGACCTGGTGAACGCGGGCTGGGCCGTGCTGGCCGGTCAGACCGCCCTGCTGATCATCGGAGCGATATTCCTCACCGTGCTCATCATACGCAAGAGGAAGAAGAGAGCGGAAAGCGAGGACGATCAGGACTAGTGCTCCAGCATAGGGTCCGACCTAGTAGGACACGAGCGGGGCCTCCGTCGGCTCCCGCGCCACGCCCGTCGCATCGCCTCCCTTCTGGAGCCTGCAGGCGCCAGAAGGGATGCTATGCGACTGGCGGGTTGCGGGAGCTGATGAAGGCACCGCGCATGTCCTACTAGGTCGGACCCTATGCTGGAGCACTAGTCCTGATCGTCCTCGCTTTCCGCTCTCTTCTTCCTCTTGCGTATGATGAGCACGGTGAGGA
>JAUVRF010000245.1 GCA_030597775.1 Methanobacteriota archaeon
ATATCAACATGATGACTATGGATGCGAACCACATGGGGAGCCCAGCCTTCAGGAAGTCCTTGGCCGTGACCTTCCCGGAGGCGTGGACTATCGTGTTGGGCGGTGTGCCGAACACCGTGATGTAGGCGAAGCCGGAAGCGAGGGCCGTGGCCATGGTGGTGTAGAAGGCGTACTCCGTCTTCTGGGCATCGTCGGCGCCAACGATGATGGCCATGGGAACCACGATGGGCAGCAGGAGGGCGACGGCCGCGGCATCGCTCATGATGTTGGTGAAGATGGAAGCCACCACCACGACCAATGTGAGCAGGGCGAATATGCCGATGAGCCCCAGACCTCCCATGGCCTTGTCGGCCAGCCAGAAGGCCGCGCCCGTGTTCGTGTGGGCCGCGCCCATTGTCAGGGCGGCCCCGTAGATGAAGATGACCCCCCACCGCAGTTCGCCCCTGGCCACGTCCCACCGCAGGAGGCCGAATATGAACATCAGGATGCCGCCGATCATCGCAACGGTGCCCAGGGAGAGCATGTCGGACAGCGTCAGGAACATGACGATGGTGGCCACGAGGATCATGATACCCAGGTAGGGGCGGAGACCCATGCTATCGTCGGAGGGGAGGGGCTCCACCTCCAGGGGCCGGTTCTTGACCTTGAAGGCCACCAGCAGGATCAGGAAGGCGACGGGGATGAGGATGAGGGTGAGGGGGAGGGCCAGGACGACCCACTCCAGGTAGGTGATCTGCTGACCGTACGTCGGTAGCTCCTGGAGGTATCCTATGGCGATGGCATTCCTCGCCCCGCCCGACGGGGTCGCCAGGCTCCCCACCTCGCAACCCATGGCGATGGCGATGATCATAGCCACCGTCTCGCCCCTGTTGTCCTTGATGTTCGTGGCAATGATCAGCGAGTAGACCACGGGCAGCATGAAGGCGGCCACAGCATGGCCCGGGATGACCGCTGACATGAGGGCGCTTATCAGGATGATGCCGCCAAGGAGGCCGAAGGTGGAGGTCGCGAACCTGTTCATCAGACCAGATGCCAGGAGCTTGTCCCCGCCAGAGCTGACCAGACCCTGGGCCATGATGAGGCTGCCCAGCACCATGAACACCGCGTCCGAGGCGTAGGGGGCAAAGGCGTCGACCGTCTTCCCGTCACCGGTGTAGACCCCCATGACCAGCAGGCCGACCCCGGCCATGAAGGCCGTCACGGGCAACGGGAAGGTCTCGGTGATCCACAGGTACACTATGAAGACGAAGAGGGCCAGCGCCTTCTGGCCCGCCCAGGACAGGCCATCGGGGTTGTGCAGGGAGAGGAGTATGATGAACAGCGCCACGCCGGGCAGCAATTTGCGGAAGGTCCGGTTTATCCATAGCCTGTAGAGGAAATCGGAGGGACCCTCTATGTTGTCCCACAGGTTGGAGGGATGGTGCCTACTCTCCTCACCGGTCCGAGGAACGTGCTTCCGGTCCTTCCCCCAGGCCATGCTCTGTACCCCCTACTTCAGTATCAACATGGGACTTGGTGTGTCCTTGACGAACTCGTGCACGAGCCAGTGGGACGCCTTGCTCGCGGCCACATCCGTGTATCGCGAGAGGACCACCATAGAGGGCATCAATCCCGCCACGGCCCGATGCACCACCCCATGGGGGCCCAGGATCCATCGGGACGTCAGGACCTGGGCCGGTTCCGATATCACTCCCTCCTTTGCGAAGGTCTCCACCAGCCATTCCCCTCTCTCCTTGCAATTGCCGATGGCCTTCGGGGGGACGCCGAGAACGGGTTGTATGGATGTCTTGAGGTCCCGGGACAGCTCGGCCATGGTCTTGATGAACTTGTCGGATATCGCCGTGTTGTCGTGGGCGAAGACGATGACCGAGCCCTCCTTGGGGAGGGGGCTGGGGTTGCGGACGAGGAGCACGGAGCACGGCGAGTACTCGATGATGCGTTCGGTGTCGGAGCCCACGATGGCCCGCAGCATCTTGTCATGGAAGGAACCCAGGACAACCAGGTCGACATCCTCCCGGGCCGCCACCATGGGCACGATGACCTCGTACGGACCCTCCTCGATCATGGTGGTGAAGTCCACATCGGGGCCAACCTCCTTCTTGAGCAGCTTCTTGAACTCCTTGACGGCATCCTTCCCCACGAACTTGGCCGGGTCCACGCTCCCCGAGTAGGTGGGCTTGAACGGGGCGGCCTCCTCGAAGGCTGTGTACAGGGCCACCACGGACGAGTCCCAGCGTCTTACCATCTTGATGACGAAGTCCATGGCCGGTTCCAGGTGACGGGCAGGGTCGATTACCACGAGGATGCGCTTGAACAAGGCCAGGTCCCACCTGCTCTTAAGACACGTTCTCGCAATTTAAAGATTTTGTGTCCGAGGGGCTTTTAAGCCTGGGTTTTTTCATCATTGTCTAATAATCGATTTATACCGCGGGCTCGCAACAAGTCCAAAAGATGGAGGAAAAGACATGAGGACCGCCCCCCGAACCCTGTCCCTGGCCATCGTCATATTGATGCTGGTACCCCTCGCCACCGTATCCGCAGAGGTGAGCTGGCAGCACCAGTTGACGGATGGCACTGACGATGTCAGGAACCTGATCACCCAGGAGAACGCCACCGACAGGTCCGGTCTTGACATCCTTGCGGGTTCCATCGCGGAGCAAGGTGATGACCTCAACGTCACGATCACCCTGGCGGGCGACTACGACGCCCAGGCCGCCTACACCCTGGAGGTGGAGTGCGACGGGGACGATGGGAGGATCTACATGTTCACGTACCTGAACGACAGGTTCGCCATCGAAGGCCCTGACCTGTCCGATGGCCAGCCAGAGGCTTACATCTCCGCCAACGGAGAGTTGCTCTCCTGGGTCGTTCCAAAGAACGACATCTCCGCCTCGGAACGAACGGAGGTCAGCTACGTGGAGACCTTCCGGTTGGATGGCCTCACCCCCTTCTCCGACACCCTGCCCGACGGTGGCGGTGGCAGCGGGGGGGGCGGTGGCCCGACGGGTGACGCCAAGACCATCCAGGTCCTGATCGAGATCATCACGGTCGACCACGTCCGCACCACCGTGCGGATTGCGGTGGACGTTACGGAGGCCGCCTCCCTGCGGTCCGAGTTCGACTCCGACGGCGACTCCATGGGCTCCAAGGCGGAGTACGACCAGCACATCGGTCTGTTCTACCTTACCCTGGCCACCTGGAACCACACCGAAGCGACCCTTGACGGGACCGAGGCCGACCGCACGGCGATGTCCGTTTCCCTCGATGGGCTACTGGGTGATACCGGGAGCTCCTCTCCCGTGAGCCAGGTGATCACCCTGGACATATACTTCCCCGGACCAGCGGACTCCCTGGACCACTCCTACTCCAACGATCTTGTCAACCCCGGGATCGCAGACGACATGTGGCACGTCACCGCAGCCTCGAGCTTCACCATCACACTTCCCAAGGGTTGGACCTTCGAGACCGCGGGATGGCCCGAGGGACTGGATGCCCACCTGGACCCCGATGGCAGGTCGCTCTCGATGTCCGGGACGGAGATGCACGACAACTGGAACGCCACCGTGGGCGGTCTCGCCGCGATATCGATCGTGGAAGGAGGCGATGGGGGCGACGGTGATGGCGAGGCGCCAGGATACGGCGCCCTGGCCGCAGGCATGGCCATCATCGTCGGCATGGCAGCCCTGTCCCTACGCAGGCGATGACCGATGCGACCATCGCCCGCAATGATGAAATACGGACAAGGTCATCATTCTGGTCGGGTGATATGGATGGATCCTAATGACTGCCACTCGCGTCAGGTCTACGTTGACAAGGCCATAGGCCGTGGAACGGTGGAACTGCCACCCTCGGACGGCGGGCGGGCCGGCAGCGAGCCTGGGCACCACGTCGTCTTGAGGAACGAGGGAAAGGAAC
>JAUVRF010000375.1 GCA_030597775.1 Methanobacteriota archaeon
AGCACAACCATCGAGTGTGGCGTCAGCATCACCGACATGGAGGGCTCTGGCATCGACGTGTCCACGATTCAGTACCGGCTCTCCCCCCGGAACCTGTCCCAGTACGGCGAGTGGACCAACTGGGACGAGGGCGCCATCGTGGACTCCGAGAAGGTGTCCACCCTGCTCACGGTGGAACTGGCCGAATCGGTCCGCAACTACATCCAGTGGAGGGCCATTGACATCGCGGGCAACGGTTACACCACCTCGCCCCACTACCTTCTCCGGGTGGACATGACACCCCCCGTCTTCGAGGACTTCTCGCCGGGACCAGACGAGGTGGCAAATTCCGTGGAGGTGGAGTGCAGCGTGACAGTACGGGACAATCCCCTAGGAAGCGGCGTTGACCTGGCCCGCGTGAAGTACAGGTACGCCCTCAACGGCTCCGGACAATCATGGACAGAGTGGAAGGACGTCGGTATGACAGGAGTTACCGACACCAGGTTCTCCGTGATCATAGAACTGTCCCACGGCCGTAACAATCTGGTCCAGTTCCAGTGCTTCGACGTGGCAGGGAACGGCCCCGTGGAGTCGGAGGAGCATCACGTTACCGTGGATGTAAGACCGCCAGTCATCCTATGGATCGAGCCATCGGAGGACGAGAAGCAGCCCGACGTGACTGTGACCGTACGAGTCGGCATCAGCGACGATCTCGCTGGCGTGGACCACGAGAGGATATCGTATTCTTTCAGCACGAACGGCGGCATCCCCGAGTCTCCCGGCTCCTCCGTCGACGAGGTCACAGTGGAGGGTACCACTATCATCGGCAGCATCGGTCTCACGATGGTACCCGGTAGGGACAACGTGGTTCGGTTCGTAGCCGTCGATATGGTGGGGAACCAAGTTGTGTCCTATGTACAGAGCATATGGGTCAATCGTCCCCCGATGGCGGTCATCGCATCCCCCTTGGAGGGGGCCCAGTTCCAGGACGGCGAGGAAGTGGTCATCAGCGGCGAAGGCTCCACCGATCCCGATGGGGACCCGTTGGGCTACACATGGCTCCTGGACGGGTCCATCACGGTGAGTGGAGAGGTAGCGAACCTTACTCTGGAGGTGGGAACCCACAACCTCACACTGGTCGTCAGCGACGATGTTGGGGCCGAGGACCGGACCACTATCACGATCTCAGTCGAGGAGTGGGTCCAGCCCCACACTGGGGAGGAGCCCTTCGGCGTCTGGCTGCCGCTAGCGTTGATCCTACTCCTGGTCCTCGCCATTGCGGCCATCCTCATCTGGAGGACACGGGTCGGGGAGAGGTCCGGCGAGTGACATCAAGAGGGTTCTGAACGCCCCGGACTCAATGGCGACCACGGGGCATCCTGTGTAGCTCACCCAACTCACGGGCACTGACATGAGGGGCCCTGGCGAGGGCTCGGCATTCATGGACTCAGGAGGCCGTTCGGGTGTCATCCTCCGTTATAGATTCAGGTGAACTCCTTATCCCGGAACAGGTACGCGCCCATCGCGAAGGTGACGATGATGAACACCGTCAGCACTATGGCCGAATCGCTGACCGATGTGGCGTTCTCGTATTCCGAAATGTCCCCGTAGACGATCCATTCCGACCCGATGGACCGGAGGTAGTGCTTGACCGTCAGTAAACTGATCTTCCCCGGGATCAACCCGATGAAGACCTCCCATATGAAGGCGTAGAAGAGGCCGAAGTAGATGGGCTGGTTGAACAGCACCGACACCATGATGAACAGGGCCGAGTAGGAAAAGGCACCAATCACCATCAGCGCGGCGAAGGGTCCGTAGATCCCTCCCGTGCCGTCGAAACCTATTGCACCGAAGTACGACATGAAGCCCGCTGTCAGGATCAAGAGCATGATGATGGATACCGAGATGGCCAGGCCTATGTAGTAGCCAATGAAGGTTATCACCCTGTCCATGGGCGAGGTCACGATCGCGGTGATGGACCGGTCGTCCATCTCGTCGCGGACCAGGGAGGACCCGTATATCATCGCCATCACTGGCAAGAAGAAGAACAGGATGAGGGCGTCCAGCAGGTCCACGCCTATGTCGACCTTGGTCTTGTCATCTTCGATATCCTGGTCCGTCAGTTCCAACGTTGATGCGTAGGCCATGATCGCTACGATGAACATCACGATGAGCAGCGTGATGTAGATGCGCTTTGAGAGGAGCAGCTTGCGGATGGTGTAGTGTATTATCGTCCAGAACCCGGTGAGTTGCTTGTTCATGTCCAACCTCATCACCCCACCAGGTACCTGAACACCGACTCGAGGCTGTCATCGAGGCTGTACATCTTGGTCACGTTCGCATTAGTCGCCCTGACCAGGTCGGGCATCGAGTTGAAGAACTCATCAGGCCGCGTTACCTGGAGCACCACGTTCGACCTGTCCGGGGCGAAATGCACGGACACCACCGAGTCCATCTCCACGAACCGCTTTACCAGCTCGTCCAGGTTGTCCGCCTCCACGATGATGTTGTGGGGGTGCTGGTCGATGAGGTCCCGTATCTCCCGGATGTGGCCCGTGGCAATGGCCCGACCCTTGTAGACGACGACGACGTTGTCCGTGAGCCGCTCCACCTCGTGGAGGACGTGGGACGAGACTATGACGTTGTGGCCGTGTTCCCTGTAGAGCTCGTGGACCAGGTCTATTATCTCCCTGCGGCCCAGGGGGTCCGTGCCGGAGAGGGGTTCGTCCAGCAGTAGCAGCTCGGGCTCGTGGAGCATGGCACCCGCGATCTTCATGCGTTGTCGCATGCCCTTGGAGAACCCGCCGATGCGTCGGTCCGCGGCATCGGTCATGCCCACGATATCGAACACCTCGGCGATCCGCTTGTCCAGCGCGGGTCGGGGTATTCCGTGGAGCCCGCCGACG
>JAUVRF010000041.1 GCA_030597775.1 Methanobacteriota archaeon
AAAGGAGGACAACGATGAGGAAGATTGATTTCGAACCAGAGAAACCCCCATCCACCGTGCACCGGCACCGCACGGGAATCGAAGGTCTGGACGACCTCCTCAACGGTGGGCTCAAGCCAGGAGCCCTGGGCCTTCTCATCGGACCCTCCATGTCCGGCCGTGGTACCCTCGCTCGACAGTACTTCTACCAGGGCCTGAAGGAGGACAACGCCAGCATCTACGTGACCACGAAGAACTTCACCGAGGACATCGTGACCTTGATGGAGGAGAAGAAGTGGACGCTGGACGCCTACACGGAGCATTACGTGTTCGTCGACGCGTACTCTCCCCAGTCCGACCCATCCTTGAAGGACTCTGTTGACGTCAAGTACGTGGCCTCGGTGGCCGACTTCGCCCGGCTCACCAACGCCATCGTGTCGACGATGTCAGAGAACCTGGCGCGGGGGGTCCTCAACCAGCGGGTGGTCTTCGACTCCATCGACACCGTCCTGATGTACGTCTCGGCCCAGGGCGTGTACCGGTTCCTGTCGTACCTGCGAGCCAAGATCAAGGGCTTCCGCTCGTCCTCCATGTTCATGATCGAGCCCGACCTCCACGACGAACGGCAGGTCAAGACGCTGTTCCAGCTGGCCGACGTCATCATCGAGCTCAAACCCGACGAGGGCATCGTCCAGGTCACCCAACCAGGGCTCCCCAAGCGTCGCGGCGCATGCCGCGTTGGCGACACGGGTTGCATCGTCGTCCCCGAGCCACTGGACTAGGACCGGGTACAGGACGGAAAGGCTATTATCCAGTGGACGGCATCGCCCACCGTGAACCTTGGCGTCGCCTTCCTGTTCTCCATTGCGGGCTTCTTCTTCCTTTGGAAGGGCGCCGACTGGCTGGTCGGTGGGGCATCCCGGATGGCCCTTGGGGCCAAGGTATCTCCCATCATCATCGGCATAACGATAGTCGCCTTCGGGACCTCGCTTCCAGAGATGTCTGTGAGCATCGCGGCCAGCCTCAAGGGGCAGCCCGACATCACCCTGGGCAACGTGATCGGGTCCAACATCGCCAACATCCTCCTGGTGCTGGGCATCGCCGCGGTGATACGGCCTCTTGAGGTATCGAAGCAAGTGGTCACCCGGGACACCATGCTGGTCCTGGGTTCCGGCGTCATCCTGCTGCTCCTGGCGTTGACGGGGTACCTGACCCGGGTCTCGGGCATGATCATGCTGGCCTTCTTCTTCGCGTACCTTGCCTACTACGCCCGGGACGCCTACAAGAATCGGGTGGATTCGGCCACCCCGCCCGCCGGGGACATGGGCTTTGGTATCGCGGTCGTCCTGCTGGCGGGTGGCATCCTCTGTATCCTCATCGGGGCCGACATCCTTGTCGACTCGGCGGTGTTCATCGCAGAGGAGGTGGGCATCTCCCCGGCCGTGATCGGCCTCACGATGATCGCCATAGGGACCTCGTTGCCCGAGCTCGCCACATCGGCCGTGGCCTCCAAACGGGGCGAATCGGACCTCTCCGTCGGGAACGTCCTAGGCAGCAACGTGTTCAACACCCTGCTCATCCTGGGCATCTCTGCCTTCATGGTCGGCAGCATCGCGGTGAACTCCGTGATGCTATGGGACATACTCTTCATGGCCGTTGTATGCCTCTTCCTGGTCCCCACACTCTGGACGGGCCACAAGGTCACGAGGACCCAGGGAGCCTTCATGCTGTTGATCTACGTGGTCTACATAGCGTCCCTGGCATGGCGGGGCAGCTACCTTTGAGGGCCGGCCTCCGGAGCGAACCTCTCCAGGAAACGGGTGACGACCCCACCACGCCGGACCTCTGGATGGAACAGTATGCCGAAGAGGTCCCGCTCGCGGTGGACTATCGCCTGCACGCACTCGTCCGACCTTGCCAGGACATGGAACTCGTCCAGGTCCTCCAGGTCGTACCTGTGCAGGCTGTAGACATCCATCGGTCCGCCGATGAGGGGGTCTGCCCCCTCGGGATGGATCGAGGTCATGCCTATCTCCCTCCTCTCCACGACGCGGCCTCCGTGGAGCAGTGCGATGAGCTGCATGCCGGCGCAGATGCCCAGCACGGGGGTCCGCGTCCTGCGCAACCAATCGAACCTATCGATGTGGTCCATGTATCCATCGTCGGCCAGCGCCGTTCCGCATATCACCACCGCGGAGGCGGCCTTCACATCCTCCGCCGTGAGGTCCGTTGACCGCACGACCTTGGCACCATCGCCGACGATGGCGGCTATGGGCTCGACGAACTCGGAGCTGCTAAGATCGCGCTGGCACAGGTCGATGACGAGGATCACCTGTCCACCACCTCCGCCTCGTCGATGTGCAGCACCCCCGAGTCGCGATGGTAGTCCAGGGTCGAGGACCTCACATCTATCCGCCCTCGGAAGAGGGGCGCGTCCAGCACGGTGGTCTCTATCTCCCCGCCCTCTCCCGCCGGATGGATGCCGTGGCTCTCCCAGAGGGCTGCCAGCGCGTCCCTGGTATCCCGGTCGATGACCCGGCCCAGCCAGGTCTCGTCCAGGGGCGGGGCGAACACTCCGGTGACCATGACCTTGTATCCCCCTTCGATGAGCTGGTCCAGGAGTGCCAGCTGGTCCAGCTGCCAGAGGGGGTTGAAGCACCACAGTCCGAGGTCCGCGCAGACCCGCTGCACGCGGGTCGCCTGGTAGACGGAGCCCACCGCGCCGGTCACGATGCCCTCGATGCCGTGGGCATCGACCGCCTCGGCGATGGCCGCCCGGAGGTCGGCGATCTCCTCCTCCTCCACCCCGGGGGTTCGACGGGTCACCAGGGGAAGGCCCAATGCCTGGGCCTGGAGCTTCGTGAGGTGCAGGTTGGGGGTGTGGAAGAAGAAGCTCTCAGGGTTGTCTGGCACCACGGTGATCAGGCAGACCACCTCCTCGTGCTCCGCAGCCCGGTGAAGGGCAAGGCAAGAGTCCTTTCCGCCAGAGAACAGGACGCCCAACCTCATCGGCCCGTTGAGAGGGATTTTAGTATATCAACCCTCGGACCAAAACCTATTATATCGCCTCCGCATCTCCATTGCAGGGAGACCCTTATGGCTGAGAGGCTGGTCCAGCACAAGCATTGCCCTGTATGCAAGAAGGCCATGTCAACTGAGAAGGAGACGTGCTCGGAAGACTGTGCTCTCCGCCACAAGATACAGATCAAGGATCGCAAGCGGACCATGTACTTCTTCTACTTCTCCATGGTGGTCCTCGTGGTCGTCCTGGCTGTCCAGTTCCTGGGGATCTGATGGAGGGGGGTTCACCCGATGGTCCACGTCGCGCTCGGTGGCACCTTCGCGATCGTCCACAAGGGTCACCGTACCCTACTGGCCAGGGCGTTCGAGATCGGTGACCGGGTCCTGATCGGCCTCACCTCGGACCGTCTTGCCAACTCGTCAAGGTCGCGGAACGTGCGCCCCTACGAGGAGCGGGAGGCGGCCCTGAGGGCCTACATCGACGGTGCCCATCCAGGGTCGGACCACACCATAGAGATGATCGACGACAGGTTCGGACCGGCCATCCATCTGGAGGACCTGGATGTGCTGGTCATCTCGGTGAACACCCATCCAACGGGGATCGAGCTCAACCATCTGAGGAGGGAGCGGGGGCTGCGACCCCTCGACCTTGTGGCGATACCTCCGGTCCTGGCCGACGATGGACTACCGATCTCGTCGACCCGTGTGATGGCCGGGGAATGCGATGCCGACGGTCACGTCCCCTCCAGACCCCTATAGGACGGCGATCAACCCCGGAAGGCGGGTCTTGATGAGATCCTCACGGGTAAGGGAGTGGGCTCGTTCGGGTAACCCTCCAATTCCCCTTCCAGGAACAGCCGCAGCTCCTCTATCGTCATCTCCCGGGTCTCCCCCGAGCGGAACCGGACCGGCAGGAGTCCCCCCGCCTCTACCTCCTTGTCGCCGTAGACGATGGTGAGTGGTATCCACTCCGTCTCGGCGCCCCGGATCTTCTTCCCCACCTTCTCCTCGCGGTCGCCCACGTCCGCCCTCGCCACGCCGTCCAGGACGGCCACCATGTCCATGCAGGGCTGGATGTGGGCATGACCCACGGGAACGAAGCGGACCTGGGTGGGAGCGAGCCACAGGGGGTACTCCCCCTTCTCGCCCTTGGCCATCCTCCGGGCCTGGTACTCCAGTATCGCATAGAGGCAGCGCTCGGTGGCGCCCGACACGGACGTGTGGAGGATGATGGGGTGGGCGCTGGTCCCGTCCGCCTGGGTGTACTCGATGCCGTACAGCTCGCTGTTCTCCACGTCGATCTGGACCGTGGAGATCGCGCCCGCCTTGCCCTGGGTGTCCACCACGTTGAACTCGAACTTGGTGACGAAGTACGCGTACCGCTCGTCGAAGAGCTCGAGCAGGACCGGCCGGCCCAGGATGCGCACCATGCGCTCGTACCATTCCCTGTGCTCGTGGAAGAACGCCGTCTCGGCCCTGTAGGCCGCCTCGTAGGGAACGAGGAGGGACCGCATCCACTCCATGCTCAGCTCGAACTGGTTGAAGAACTCCTCCTTCGCCTGGGGGATGTCCGCGCAGAAGGTGTGAAGGTCGGGCATGGTGAAGCTGCGCAACCTCCTGAGGCCCATGACCTCTCCCGATTTTTCCCGGCGGAAGCTCTGCCTCGTTATCTCGAAGAGCCGTAGTGGGAGGTTGCGATAGCTTATGTTCATCCCGGTGGCGATGAGGAACTGGCCGAAGCAGGCGGCGAAGCGCATGAAGAAGCGCTTCTTGTCCGACAGCACCACGTACTGCCTGGCCGGGAACCGCTCCATGTACTTCTTCAGCGCGGGGTGCTCGTAATCGTACATCTGGGGCGTCTCCACCTCCATGGCCCCCGCGCGGTGGCACAGGTCCCTGATGAGGTGTTCCAGCAGAATCTTGATGACCTTGCCCTTGGGGTACCACCTGAGGTTGCCCTGGTCCGAGCCCGGCTCGTAGTCCACCAGCTCGTGACGCTGCATCAGGGCGATGTGGGCGGGCTCCTCGGAGGCCGTGCGGTCCTTCTTGGTCTCGTGGTGGACGAAGGTCCGCAGGTCGTCGTGGTCCCCGAAGTTGAAGCTGTCCGCCTCGAACAGCTCTCCCTCGGGGGTGAGGACATGGAAGGTGGAGCGGACCTTCTCCTCGTCCAGGACGGCCTTGCTCACCCCCATCTCCCCCACGGGCTTGAAGCTGATGTGCCGGGCCAGCTCCGCCAGGGGGTGGCCCTTGCAGTTCAATGTGAATGACTTGTACCAGCCGAAGGCCGCCCGGTCCACCATGAGGTCCCGGGACAGCAGTTCCAGCTCGATCTCCTTGAGCAGGGGCACGGATTCGGAGGCCGTCGCCAGGTCACTGCTGAGGTGGGCCCATGGATAGAGGACGATGCGGGGAGCACCCACCTGGCCCATTACGCCAGCTATCTCGTCAGCGACCCTCTTCACCAGGCCCTCGCCGTGGTCGGAGTCCTCCTTCTCCACGGTCATGAAGACCACCAGGCACTCGTCGAAGCGGTGGGCGCGCTCGCCCTCTATCGGTTCGGCGATGTCGCCCACGGGCTCGCGTGACTCGTACTCCAGGTGGTCCGAGTGTATGAACAGTAGCCTCATGGTATCCCGGCGGAGTAGGGGCCAGGCGGCTTATTAGGTTTACGCGAGGACGGGAGGGTGGCCTCAGATCCCGGCCCGCAGCGCGGCGGGTACGGTCTCCAGCTCCCTGGCCTGTATCTCGTGCTCCTGGATCTTCTCCTGGAGCCTGATCTCCTTGATCTGGAGCTTGGCCAGGTGCTCCCGGAGGTGCTCCGCCTCCCTCCGGTGCTTCTCGGCCTTCTCCAGGTTCTGAAGATGGTGGTGCAGGGCCATCTCCTCCCGGTGTACCTCCTTCTTGAGCTCCTTGGAGAGCTTCCGCTCCAGTTTTGTCGGTTTCTCTTGCGACATGTGCATCCCGTTGAATGATTGGGTGATGTGGTATTAATAATTGACTCCCTCAGCATCCACACGAGCGCCCGGCCCATATGGAAATGTATTTACATGCAAGGGGCCCTCAGTTCGATGGGGGCGTGCCTTGCCAAACTTCTGCACAGCCTGCGGGAGCCCGCTCGAGGCGGACATGAGCTACTGTCCCAGCTGCGGGACCGGGGTCGATCTGGAGGGACCCGGCATGCCCATCCCAGCTGGCCATCTACCTGCCTACCCCCCGGCTCCGATGCCCTATCCACAACCCTACTCGGCCTACCCCTACCCCAACCCGTACTATCACGCCTACCGACCTCCCACCACCGCCAAGCGGGCGGCCACGATAGCCGCCGGCATCATCGTGCTCATCGATGGATGTCTTGCGTTCCTCCTGGGCTTCGTGATGCTGTTCGAGTTCGAGCAGGCCGTCGCCATTTCCCTCTTCATCGCCTTTGGCCTGTCGATAGCCGCATCGGTCTCGGCGTTCACCTGCTCCAACATCTGGCTGGCCGTGGTCGGTCCCGTCGTCCTTCTGGGCGCCGCGTTATGGGTGATGACCGCGGATCAATTCCTTGTCGTCATCGGGATGATCGGGGGCGCAATGGCCGCCGTCAGCCTGGGCCTCGTGATATACGGATGGTCGGACACGAAGATGCGGTCGGAGATGCGGCCGCGCAGGAACCCGGTGCCCGTCCAACCATACAGCCCCCCGCCGAGCGTCGATCCATCCGCGTACGGTGACCCATCGGATGGGGCGACCCTCAACCTGCGTCGCTGACACCCACCCCTTCCGGCCGTCCAGGGAGACCCTTCTGGACCTAGCGCGGTCAATCCTCGTCCAGCTCGCAGAGCCAGATGGCCATCGCCTCGGGGTCGACGGTCCGGATCGTCACTTCGATATCACCGAGGGGAGCTCCCCCGGTGGAGAAGTTGGGAACGCGGGCAACGGCGCTCTGCTTGTTCAGCGAGAAGGCCAATGTGCCGTCACCGATGCCATCGAGGAGCATGGACCTGGCGGTGTCACGGATCATCATCTCCCGGAGTCCCCGACGGAACCTGGCAAGGGAGGCGGGGCCCTCGCCGATGCCCATCATCCGCCCCTTCCCGACCGCGAACTCGAGTTCGGGGAACATGGTCCATATGGCTCGGCTCACGGCTCCCTCGTCCTCCGTGGGATACAGGGGCGTGGCGACCTCCAGGACAAGGTCCTTGGCGACGGGGGGCGCGGAGGCGACCTCCATTACGTCCAGCGCGGCCTCCTCCTCGATGCTCTTGGTCATATCGTCACCCCCGGGCGACGGCCGCTGCGGCCGGCGGTCTCAGAAATCTATCTCCATGGGTTCGATGTCGATCTCGTCTGTGATCGTGGGCTCCAGGCCCAGGGGCCGGATGGAGGCGAACTCCTCCAGATCGATGATGACGAAGTCCTCCTCGTAGGCCTCGATGAAGTCCAGTGGCTCGCCCATCGGGCGTTCCTCCTCCACCTCGATCTCGATGAGGGTGAAGCCCTCCTCCAGGGCGTCGTGCTCGAGGAGTTCGTAGACCTCCATCACCTCGATGCCGTACTCGTGGCCGTCCATCTCGAGGATGTCCTCGAGGCGATCCGCCTCCGGGATGAGGATGGCGCTCTCCAGCTCCTCGAGACGCCGGACCATCTCCTCCAGTTCCTCCTCGGAATGGGAGCGGGGGAAGCCCTTCGCGCGCCTCCTTGGCAGCGACGGGTTGTATAGGGATTGCTCCGTGAGCCTCTGACCGTGGTGGATCTGCCTGTCCACCTCGTCCTTGGTGATGAGGCGGAACTCGACCGTCTCCGCCTCTCCCGCTGCCAGGACGGGTATGGTGCCCTCCTCGTCCAGGGGTACCGCACCGTAGGGCAGGGAGGGTCGGATCATGATGTTCCTCAGGGTCCACCTGCGGATGTTGGTGACGGTCACGCTGTACCTGGGTACCCGTCTTCGGATCCTGAGCTCGGCCAACACGTGGGTATCAAGACCCGAGATCGGCGAGCCGTCCACGCCCTGGGTCAGGGATTCGAAGCTCGCTTTCACCATGAAGGCCACGGCGACCTTCCGCCCGGGAGCGACGGGACCGAGGGGCTTGCTGGCGGCGTCGATCAGCTCCAGGCCCTCGGGAAGGTCGGGTTTCACCGACATCGCGGGGATCTCCGCATCTCCCTCGTTCTCCAGTGATATGACGTACTGGAGGTTGCCCTGGTCGTCGTGTATGACCATCTCTACCGTGAGGTTGTAGTCCAGAAGGGGGAAGGGTGCGTAGATGCCAGTCTCGTCGATTATGCTGAACACACCGTTGTCGTCCACCTCGTCGAAGGCGGCCTCGAGCTCGACAGCGGTGTCCTCGTCCACGACTTCGAAGGGTGCGCCCATGTGCTTCCCCTGGTCTTTCCCATCCCAGGTGCCCGTTGGTGTCCGCGATAGACCCAAGAGTACCTGGCACGTGGAAAATAGAGCTTCGCGTTCTTATGCCTTTCGACGTAGGTATTTGTTTAGCATGATATCCGGTGTCATGAGATCCACCCATGGTCACCTTCACCGACCCCCCCTGTCTGGGTATTTAAAGGACAATGCCCTATATGCACAAGACGCAGCTGGTAAAAACCATCACAGCAAAGGTATTCCAACCTACCACAAGGAAACGTAGGGCCCTCGACGCACTCTGGAGGTCCTGGAAGGACGCTCTCGGATCGAAGCGAGATTACGCGTTCCTCCGCGAGAGCACGGACCTCCCCTCCTTCTATTGCCGCGAGCTGTCCTGGAAGGTCAAGAAGGGCGCCGACGCACCCGTCGGGGTCCCGAAGGACGCACTCAAGCTCCTGCCAGGAGGCACCTTCGCGCCCTGGTTCGCATCCATTCCCACTCCCGATGGCAGGGTCTGTCTTCCGCTCCGCATGTCAAGGGGCCACAGCAAGCTCCTTGCCGAATGCGAGATATGTGACAGCCAGCTCATCAAGCGGGGGAAGGAGTATTACCTCCACATTGTCGTAGCGAAGGATGCTCCCATTCCCGTCATTCCCTTTCATGCACCAGTCCTCGCCGTGGACATCGGGGAGCGTGTCATCGCGACGTCAGTGATGCTCGTCGAAGGCACCATCAGCTCCCCGGGATTCCACGGCAGGGAGGTCCGCAGCATTCGCAGGCATTATGCCTGGTTACGCAAACGGCTCGGGAGGCGCAAGCTTCTCCGGGTCATCAAGCGTGTCGGCCACACCGAGCACCGGAAGGTCGATGCCAGGCTACATGTCATCGCAGCCACCCTCGTCGAACAGGCGAGGGAGATGGGCGCGGTGATCGCCATGGGCGACCTTTCCGGTATACGGAAGGGCTCGAGGGGAAGGAGGATGAACCGTATCGTGAACGCGATGCCCTTCAACCGTCTCTCCCAGTTCATCGAGTACAAGGCCGCTTGGGCAGGAGTGCCCATCATCAAGGTCGATGAGGC
>JAUVRF010000584.1 GCA_030597775.1 Methanobacteriota archaeon
CCAAGGTCACGGTGCGGGTGATGATCAGGTGGTTACCAGCAATGTCCGTCGCCTCAACGATAACCAGGTTCGTGCCACGATTGAGTGAAAGGACGTAGTTGAAGGTACCGTTGTTGTACTGGCCGGGGGTCAGGATGGCCCCGTTCACGGAAATGACAAGGTCGTCCTCGGCCTGGCCGCTCACCAGGCAGGTGGGCTCGGTGAACATCTCGCCCTCCTCCGGGGTCAGGAGCACCACGTACGGGGGTTTGGTGTCCAGGACGACCTCCATCTTGATCGATTGAGCGTTGCCAAGCATGTCGGCCGCGGTCACGGTGATGGTGTTCGGTCCCTCGACAAGGTCCACGTCGGCAGTGAACAGGGTGCCGATAACGGGCGTCTCCACTCCGTTCACGAGCACAGTGGCACCGGCCTCGGTTACACCCCGGACCTCGATGGTCCGCATGTTGGTCTGGTACTCGTTCGATGGGAAGTCTATCCGCAGCTCGGGTGGGAACGGGTCAACTTGCACCACCGTCAGGGTGGTGGCGCTGTTGTTCGCGAAGTCCCCGGCCCGGGCGCGAATGATGAACATGCCGCCGTTGTCGATGACATCCTGATGTGATACGGTGAAGGTATGGGACCAGCTGGTGGTGCCCATGGTGTCGATCCACTCTATCCCATCGATGGAGACCTCCACCATCCTGACGAGGGACTCGCTATCGAACGACGAGCCCCTTACATCGATGGAGGTCGACCGCTGGATATGACCAGGCAAGGGTTCGTTGATGAAGACGTTCGGGGCCACATGGTCCTGGATCCTTATCGTCACATCCTTGTTCTGGTCCAGTACCGCCGATGCCCTCTCGTTTATGGCATTGAAGGTCACGTTGAGCAGGTACGGTGACCGGGTGAACTGACCGGTCTCTCTGAACTGGAAGGAGTTCAGGAACAGCTCGGGGATGCCTGATGGATCCACCTGGGTGTAGATGCCGATCAGGGAGTGATGGTTGTCCATGATCTCCACAACGGCGTTCTCCACCCATTGACCCGTGTCCCACTCCACCTTCACGTTGAGGCGATACCAGAACTTGGCGGAACCGCTCTCGACTATCAAAACGGTCCCCTCGTCCAGGGAATCGAGGTCGGGTTCGTACAGCTCGACGTTCGCGCCGATGAACATGAAGTCCTCCCTGTTGGAGTCGGTGATGGTGGTATCCATGAACTCGCCCTTGAGCCCCTGCATCATCACTGCCCTCTCGGTCTCACTTACATCGAGGTTCTTCACCTCGATCGTCCTCTCGCCACGGTATGCGATCTGATCGGTCCCTAGGTTCAGGCCATTGCCATCCACGTTCGACACCGTGACGTTCATCACGGTCACATCCATCACGATCAGGTGGGACGTGCTAAGGAAGTTGGTCTTTGCCAGGGCCTTGATGCCGTTGAATATTGCAGTGTCGATGGTCACGTCCTTGAGGTACACGTTGAACTCGAGCCCGTAGAAACCGTAGACCATCGCATCGATGGCGGTCCCATGGGTCTCGGTGATGTCCACATTCTCGACCTTGAGCATGTGGGATGCAGCAACGGAGGACTGGCTGTCCATGACCAAGAACCTGATGCCACGGGTGTCGTTGAACATGCAGTTGGCGATGTCCATGGTCGCACCGCTCATCACCTCGTCGAGCATCTTGTCGATAGCGTAGCCGCCCAGGCCCTCGTAGGTGCAACCATC
>JAUVRF010000250.1 GCA_030597775.1 Methanobacteriota archaeon
ATGCGCATGGCGATCTCGAGGCCATCAGGAAGGCCGGCGCCATCGGAGTCGCCGTTGGTGGCATTTGTGTTGAAGATGTCCTCGAAACCATCAATGAGGCCGTCGTTGTCGAAGTCCACGGTGTTCGGCAGAGTGCCCAGCTCGAACTCCCTGCTGTCCACCATCATGTCGTTGTCGGAGTCGGGGTCGATGAGGCTGGATTTGAAGGCCTCCTCCTCCGCATCGCTAAGGCCATCGGCGTCCGTATCGGTATTGTTCGGATGGGAGCCCAACAAGAACTCGATATAATCGGTCAGACCCTCGCCGTCGGTATCCTTCTTATTGGGATCGCTCCCGAACGTCCGCTCGGTGCCGTCGTCAAGGCCATCATCGTCGGTGTCCCAATCACTGATGTTCGTTCCCCTCCGGTACTCCGCGTAGTCCGGGATGCCATCACCGTCGGTGTCGACGGACCTGGGGTCCGAACCGAGCAGGAACTCGTGGGTGTCGTTGAGCCTGTCCCCATCGGTGTCGCTGAGCAGTGGATCGCTGCTGACATCGCGTTGATGGAGGCCGGTGGAGTTGGTGACGTTTATCACCCCACCCGCCTCCTCCACATCGTCCAGGAGACCATCCTCGTCGGTGTCCGGGAACTCGTTCACAGGGGTTGCAGGGATGAGGGTCACGTTGTGCCATATCTCGACAAGCTTTCCGCTCCATTCGTCGGCCACGACGACAGTATCATCGGTCATACCGAGACCGTGAGCCGTCTCGAACATCCTGATCCCCTGGGAATCGAACTTGCCCGTAACGATGTGCCTGCCGTTACTATCGAACTTCTGGATCCTGGAATAACCTCCATCGTTGTCGACCGAACCAACGATCAGGTCTCCGTTCTTGTCCACGGCTATGTCCAATGGTTCCCTGAACTGTCCGGGGGCCGTCCCGTAGGAGCCCCACTTCCTAATGAAGTTCCCATCGGCGTCGAACTTCTGGACGCGGTTGTTGCCATTATCCACCACAAATACATCACCATCTTCATCGACGGCTATACCTTTTGGATCACTGAACAAACCGTCACCAGATCCAAATCCTCCCCAGCTTCTGATGAAGGTCCCGTTGATGGCGAATTTCTCGACTTGGCCAAGTTCTTGGGTCGTGATATAGACGTACCCCTCTTCATCGAACGCCAGGAATTGAGGACCAACCAAGTATCCATAGATGGCGTCTTCGGCCCAGGTATCGAGGACCGTCCCATCCCGGTCGCAGATGATGATGGCGTTAGTGATACTCCATGGATTGCAGATCCACAGGTTTCCATCATCGTCCATAGCGATGCCTTTGGGATTGTCTATGAAACCTCCAAGGGTCCATGAATCGATGCGGGTCCCGTTGGGGTCGAACTTCAACACGAGACCGTTCCAGCTGGCATCCACGGCAGTGGCATACATGTATCCCTCCTCGTCAACCACCACGTCCCGGAGACGAACGCCCTCATCAGCATATCTTCGCATGAGGTCGAACTCGGTTATGGTGTAGTCCCTCATCGTGTCCTGGACGCCGTCACCATTGGTGTCCTTCGACATGGGGTTCTGGAGGGTAAGGTACTCGAAGTGGTCGTTGAGGCCATCGCCGTCGGTGTCGTTGAGGTTGAGATTGGAGTTGATGTGCCAGTCGAACTCCACACCCTCGTACACGAAGGTCACGACCCAGCCGGCGTGCTCGATGCTGTCGAAGATGCCATCACCGTCGGTGTCCTCATCGTGGATGTCGGACCCGTAGAGGAACTCGTCCTTGTCGTTCAGGCCGTCCGCGTCGGTGTCGAACTTCATTGGATCGGAACCGATCTGGAGCTCGAAGGGATCCCCAAGACCGTCGCCGTCGGTGTCCCACTTCCAGGGGCTGGACTTGGTCTCCGCCGTGTTGTTGATCCCATCGTAATCGCTGTCCAGCGGCTTGATCGCCTTCCAGCTCGCGAACTCGTCCACGCTACCCGGCATGATGTCGAAGTAAATGGTCTCGGGGTCGGTCTTCACTGTGTCCGAGGTCGGCTTCTCCTCGCAATGCCACCATAGCAACCACCAGCACTCCTCGTGGTAGACCTTGTAGCTGGTGGTGAATCCGAAGGTGAAGGGATAGTTGATGTACGCCATGCCCGGTTCGGCCCATCCCTCGATCTCTACATTGTTCGCGTAGTACTCCGGGACGAACATGTCGATGGTGCCGATGATGGTCCTTGTTGAAGAGGTCTTGGATTTCGAATTGTACGGGACCTTGACCCAGATGTCATGATTGATGTAACTGGCCATCAGGGAGGAGTCGTCGACATCACCGATGTTCTGCACGGACTCACGCTGGATGCTCTCGTATGTGATCCGGTCTCCCACATCGATGCCGTTGCCGTCCTTGTCATCGATCGTGAACCTGGTCGAGGATATCCGAAGGTCCACCATGGTGAGTTCCTTCACGTCTGTCACCAGGTCGACTATCGCCTCGATGGCCCACTGGGAGAAGGATTTTCCGAAGTAAGGGATCAGATATCCCAGGTAGTCGCCCAGCGTCAGGAGGAGGCCTCCCAATGCGAAGATCCACCCGATCAGGGGCATGAGCGAAAGGAGGGCGAAGGCGAAGTTGAAGACGGCCCAGGCAACTGTCAGCACTGCGTTGACCGTGGCGGCATACACCCCCATCGCCGAGTAGCCGTAGGCACTGGCGATCGTGAACCCAGTGACGCCAGCCATTATTATATCGATTCCGAGGGTGATGACGGCCGCGATCACCCCCACGACCTCCATGATCTTGTTGAAGACCTTCAGAACGCCCATGAAGCCCTTTGTGAGCGAACCCACCTGGCTGGTCACGTCCTTAATCGCCTTGACGCTGTTCCAGGCCACCTTGGCCCCCCATGCCACACCCTCGCTGAGCAGTCCCGATACGAAGGCGGGGATGTTGCTGATCAAGAGGTACGCGTATGCTGTGGCCACCTTGACAGCGAAGAGGGTCTTGCTGAGGAGATCCCAACCTATAGGCCCCCACATTATGACCTCCTTGGCGATGGCGACCAGCTCGGCCCATCCAGGCTCCTCTGGTGAGAATTCGACCCCACCATAATGGGCGATCTGCTCCTCGCCATTGTTCCAGACGATCACCAGGGCCATCAATGCGGCCAGGTCATCAGCCTCGATGTCCCAGGTGGCCATCTCATTGATGACCTCCTCCATATCGACGGCCTTGTTCGCTGTCTTGTTGAACCAGTCCGTCTTCATCATCTTCCTGTCGATGAGGGGTACGGTTGTGAGGTCCACCGCCATGGTCCGACCCACCTGGTATGAGCCTCCCGACATCATGGTCAGGTCGGTGTAGACCGTGCGCATCTGCATCGCCGCTATGATGGGCATGATCGCGTTGTCGGGGAAGGTGTCCATGGCGTCCTTGTAAAGGTGCTGGGTGAGGGCACGTCCGGCCTCGTCGGTACGATTGTAGGATTCAACGACAACTTCCATGTCGCGGCCGGAGAGCAATTGGGGAATGTCCGTGGCATTGTTGGTGACGTTCCTGAGGAACTGGTAGACCAGGAACAGGTTAGCCCCGAGGGTCTTCTGCACGCTCTCGCTATTGTATACCACAGCCACGTCGGTACCGTGGGACTCCTCTATTGCCAGACCGGTCAAGGAGAAGGGGTCCAGATAGGAGGCCAGTATGATGCTCTCGGGCCTGTAGCCCTTGCCGATCGACTGGAAGGAGCTCCCGGTGGTGTTGGAGCTCGCCTCGGCCTTGACCGAACCGTCGGAGCTCACCTTGAGGCACTTACCGTTCCTTGCCTTCAGGGCAAGGTCGTTCTCGCCTTCGACCCTGAAGATCTCGTTGACCTTCATTCGG
>JAUVRF010000456.1 GCA_030597775.1 Methanobacteriota archaeon
AAATAGAGACTATGGTAATGGGATAGATGTCGATAATGATGGCATCATTTACGTCACAGGATCCACAAAATCCCGGGACTTCCCAGTCACTGATGGGACTTACCAGACCACCTATGGTGGTAGTTGGGGAGATGCCTTCGTGGCGAAGATCGACCCATCCGACGGGACTGTCCATTACGTGACGTACCTGGGTGGTTCCTCGTACGACATCGGGGCGGACGTCACGGTGGACCAAATGGGGAGTGCGTACATTGCAGGCAACACATGGTCGAGGGATTTCCACACCTCAGCTGAAGCTCCCCAATCGATCCATGGAGGTGGTCAGGCCGATGGATTCATCACAAAGCTGAATCCTGCTGGAGACTTACTGGTCTACTCCACATTCATTGGTGGGTCTGATCGGGACAGGGCCTACGGGATTGCTATCGATAAGAAAGGGAACGCCTTTGTTTGTGGTAAAGCGGATTCGGACGATTTTCCCACGACGAAGGGAGCGTACCTAGAGAACGCAAAAATGAACACATCGACCTTCATGTGCAGGCTCCGACACGATGGCACAGTGTTCGAGTACGTCACATACACTGGTGGGGGCGAATGGGACTGGGTGAATGATATTATCGTGGACAGGACGGGTTGTGCCTATATCGTCGGTGCGACCTGCTCGGAGAACTTCCCCACGACGACGGATGCCATCAACAGGACATTGAACGGAAATTGCGACGCGATAGTGATGAAGTTCGATCCCACTGGCTCAGAACTCCTCTATTCCACCTTCTTTGGTGGAGGGGCCTCCGATGAAGGAAATTGTATCGCACTAGACTCCGACGACGAGACAGTTGCGACCGGGAAGACGTGGGCTGACGATATTCCCGCAGCCGCGGCAGCGCCGCAAAACGACCTTGGAGGAGGTCAAATCGATGCCTTCCTCGTCCGTATCGACAATGAGATAGAGGAGACCGGATCCACGACGACAAGCCAATGGAGGGATGGACCACTGCTCGCACTGCTGCTCTTCTTGATCATCGTGGTCGCAGTGGTCATCAGGCTACGGATGGAGCCGCCAGAACCTCTCGATGAGACCTGAACCCGCTGCTCATCGCAGCTTCCGGGCGCTGAAGTACACCACCGTGGGCACCGCGATGGCCAGGAGGACTATCGTCGCCTCGAAGCCCGGGGCCTTCTCCTCGGGGGGGGTCTCGTAGGCCACGTCCGCGTAGCAGGTGTAGGTGGGGTCGTGCTCGACCCGGTAGCCCTGCCATCCGGGGAAGGCGGTCGCGTACCAGAGGGGAGTCGCCGCGAAGATGGTGAGGGGGGCCGCCTGATACAGGGCCTTGGGCCCAACGTAGATGTCCTGGAGGGACTCGGAGACAGCCCACGCGGCGGTGCAGAATATGTCCCGGCTCAGGGCAGCCTGCCACGCTACCAGGAGAAGGTCGGCGGGCCTGGCCTCGAGGGTGAGGGCCGTGGCATCCTGCTGTTCGCGTTTCTTGGTCCCGTCGCCCTCGTCGATGAGGTCGTAACGGCCCCTGTGGCCGATGGTGAAGGCCCGTTCCTGGCCGTCGTTGACGCTCATGGTGATGTCCTCGTCCATCACCTCGGTGATGCCACCGTCGACATCGAATGCGCCGTCCGCGTCCGTGACCATGATACCGTTGACGAACGGCACCACGTAGTGCACGGCCGCCAGCCCGAACTCCTCGGACAGGGACTGGGGATCCACCTCCTGACCCCAGAGCCAGAGGTTGGTCACCTGGCCTATGGTGTAGAAGGTCTCGGCGGTGATCTTGCCCGTCCCCTCGTCGATCCTGACCTCGTACTCTACCGTCAGCTCGCTGAACCTGGCGATGTAGAGGGGGAAGGCGGTGGAGAGAAGGAACTCCACCGGGTTGTTGGCGCCGATGATCTTGGCGTATAGGTTGGTGTACCTCTGGCCGAACCTGAAGTGACCCTCGCCTAGCTTCTCGACGGGGAGGGTCTCCACGACGGGTGCGTAGTTCTCCTCCTCCAGGGTGTTGCCCACGCCGAAGGGGATGATGTAGTAGTAGTCCTCGTGGCCGGGGTCCGGCAGGCCGTTCTGGCCGGGCCCGGTGCCGTCGTAGGTGTCGTTGAACGCCATCAGGAATGCCAGGACGGCTCCGATGAACACCTCGAAACCGCCCTCGGTGTAGTAGTGGAGGCCGAACAATTGGTAGGGGAGCGTGGACACGTTGCCGTCCTTCTCGTAGGTGTTGAAGGCGATCAGGAAGGTGTCGACGGACTTGTACGAGGCGTAGGACATGGAGAAGGACATCTCCGCCCCGTCCTTCTCGAAGGAGATATCATCGGCGGTCCAGTACTCCTCGTCGAAGGTGTGACCGAGGAGGTCCTTGGCGTCCTGGTCCGTGAAGGATGCGGGGGGTAA
>JAUVRF010000092.1 GCA_030597775.1 Methanobacteriota archaeon
CGCCCCGGGGCCCCCGCTTGGTCGCGATGGGGTCGATCTCGTCTATGAATATCACGGTGGGCGCGCTCTGCTTGGCCTTCCTGAATATCTCGCGGATGGCCTTCTCCGACTCCCCAACCCACTTGGAGAGGATCTCTGGACCCTTGACCGATATGAAGTTGGCTCCGCTCTCCTTCGCGGCCGCCTTCGCGATCAGTGTCTTGCCCACCCCGGGAGGGCCATACAGCAGGATGCCACGCGGCGGGTTGATGCCCAGGCGCGTGAAGGACTCGGGACTCTGGAGGGGGGTCTCGACGGCCTCCTTCAGCTTCTGCTTGACCTCCTCCATGCCACCGATGTCGTCCCAGCTGACACGGGGCGGTTCGGTGAACACGTCCCGCAGCGAGGATGGCTCCACCTCCCGGAAGGCCTCCTTGAAGTCATCGTTGGTGACCTGGAGGTTCTCCAGGACGTTGGGAGGGATGCTCCCCCCGGCTTCAAGGTCGATATCGGGAAGGTAGCGGCGGAGGGCCTTCATCGCCGCCTCCCTTGCCAGGGCTGCCAGGTCGGCTCCCACGTAGCCGTGGGTTATGTTCACGAAGTGCTCGAGGTCGAAATCATCGGACAGGGGCATGTCCCTGGTGTGGACCTGCAGGATCACGCGGCGGCCACGACGGTCGGGAACGCCTATCTCTATCTCCCGGTCGAAGCGGCCGGGCCTCCTCAGGGCAGGGTCCACCGCTTCGACCCGGTTGGTCGCCGCTATGACGATGAGCTTGCCCCGGCCCTGGAGGCCGTACATAAGGGTGAGCAATTGCGCTACCACGCGCCGCTCCACCTCCCCTGTGACCTCCGACCGTCGGGGTGCTATCGAATCGATCTCGTCGATGAACAGGATGGATGGGGCCTTCTCCTCGGCCTGCTCGAACTTCTTTCGGATCTGGGCCTCGCTCTCGCCGTAGTACTTGGACATGATCTCCGGACCCTGGATCGAGAAGAAGTTGGCTCCGCTCTCGTTTACCACCGCCTTTGCGATCAGGGTCTTGCCTGTGCCCGGTGGACCGTGGAGCAGAACGCCCTTCGGGGGAGCTATGCCCAGCCGGTTGAACAGCTCGGGATGTCGGAGGGGCAGCTCGATCAGCTCCCGCACCCTGCGCACCTCGTCGTCAAGGCCTCCTATGTACTCGTAGGTGACGCCCTGGGTCGACTCGGCCGTCTGGGTGATCGGTTCGTCAAGGACCACGAAGCTGGTAGAATCCGTGACCTTCACGACGCCCACTGGGTCGGTGGCCTGCACTTGGAAGGGCAACGCGCCACCCATGAGGGCTATGCCCTGGACGATGATGGTGTCACCATCCATCACGGGCCGCTTGAGGAGGTTGCGCTTGATGAAGGCCTCTATGCCGGTAACGAACTGGATCCGATGGTTGTCGGCCACCATCGGGGCCAGGACCACCTTCTTGGCGGGCTTGCCATCGCCCCTGGTTACCTTGACGTGGTCGCCCAGGGAGGATCCCACGTTCTTCCGGACAAGGCCGTCGATGCGGATGATCCCCTTGTTCTCGTCCTCGGAAAGCATTCGCCAGACGACGGCAGCGCTCGTCCGCTTGCCCTCTATCTGGATGATGTCCCCTGGGGAGAGGTCCAATTCCACCCGGGTCTGGGCATCTATGCGGGCCTTGCCAGCGCCCACGTCCATCTGGACGGCCTCGGCGACCGTCAGGTCGACCTGTTTCACTCAATCTCCTCCTTTGCACTGCCCCGAGTAGTGGCTCATTCGTGGTGGGTCTATTTAAACCCAACGTTCTGGGTGAAGGGACCTGAGAAAACAGGACGGGACGAAGGTGGCGGGGTCCGACCCGCCCAGGGAGGGTCAGACTGGACCCGCATCACCCATCATATCGTCATCGCCCTTCATGATCGCGACGGCCTCCTCGAGGGTGAGCTCCCCGAGGGCCACGCGTCGGGCAAGGGGTGTGGAGATCGTGATGGCCCCGCCACTTCGCTCCCTGGACCGGTTCTTGATATGGCGCAGCTCCCCGTTGGAAGGGGAAACCCTGAGCGCGGCGTCGATGACGACCCCTGGGATACCCGCGATCGTGATGGCCGCCTCCACGTCTGGCAGGTCAACCTTCCTGGTCGTGGACGTCTCATCGGCGATCTCCACCCGCAGGCCCAGCCCCAGGGCTGCGTTGGCTATCCTGTTGCGGACGGTGGGGGCACCGTGGCCGACCCGGACAATGAGGGAACGAACGGGGAAGTGGTTGACCGCCTGGTCCAGGGCCTCCTCCACCTCCCCCACGGTGCTGAGCTGCTTGGCCTCGAGCACCGTACCATCGGCCACCAGGGCGAATCCGATGCGCTTCTCCCCCGGGTCGATCCCCACCACCAGGGTCTTGAAGGAATCCTTCCCGCTGAGGAGTTGGAGAGCCTCTGCGATGGCCATGTCACGGTCGTCGTAGGATTCCACCACCCGGGGATGATCGACCCGTCCGGCCTCGCCCTTGCCAGTGATGACCACACCCACATCCCCGGGAACGGGGTCCCGGAGGTCCTGGCTCTTGAAGGGAAGCCCTCTGAGCTTGAGAAGTCGTATCAGGTCGTACGAGAGCTCGAAATCCTCCGTCATGATACCGATGGGACGCACGGTGCACACATTCGTGGCCACAAGGATAAGGTTTACGGAAGGGACCTCACGGACAGGATGTTCCGGTACCGATCGTACGTCCCGCCTCCCCAACCGGAGTGGGACACGATGACCCTCTCCTCGAAGACGAAGCCCGGGACCGGACCGTCCTCGAGGACCCAGAACCAGTGTTCCACCTGTCCCCAGGTGGTGTTGAAGTAGGCCACAGCCCTGACCCCGGTCACGTTCACAATACCCTCCGCGGTCTGAAGGTCTCCCTTGTCGTCATCGGTGGCGACGTAGTTGAGACGTACGCCGTAGAAGTTGGTGGCCGTGAAGTGGTCCCCGATCACGAGCACCCTCGGGCGGGGACCGGTGAACTTGGATGCCAGCTCGGGGTCGTACGTTACCGGGTCGGGGTTGTAGAAGCCGTCCCCGTCATCGTCGAGGAAGCCACCCCAGGTGGTGTTCCTCCACGACCATTGGCCGTCGGAGAGCTGGAAACCCACCTCCTGGGTAGCGTCCCGGAAGGTGGTACGGTTCTCGAAGACCATCCTGCTGGCATCGAAGTCGTAGGTGAGGTTGTGCAGGATGAAGTCCACTCCGGGGCTCGTACTCTCGAATTCCCTATCTGACCGGACCTTCAGCACCTCGTAGAGCTCGCCCTCTCCGTTCTGGCGGACCTGGTTCCCCATCGAGACGCGTGTCCACTCGAAGGTACCGTTGGTCTCGTTGAGACCCTGATATAGGCCTACCCTCCTCCAGTCGTCCTTGGTGAGGGAACCGTTCTCCACGGACCGCTCGAGATCATATACCCAGGCGAACCCGTAATATCCCGTCTGGTCCCACTGCTCGACCGTACCGTTCCCGTAGTAGCGCCACCACGTGCTGCCCCAGCTGTCGCCCTCGCCCGTCTCCACGCTCACCTCGGTCAGGTTGATGGCCTCGATGGTGACCATCCCGGTCCTGTTGGAGGAGGAGTTCCAGGTACCGTTTCCGGACATGTGACCCCTGTTCCACCCTGTCCTGGACTCGATCGACAGATCGCCCAGCCACCAGAGGGTCGTGCTGTTCTCGCCCCTCTCGCGGTGGTCGTGCAGCTCGTTGATGTACCTCGCATCGTACTGGCCCTCGGTGTCCGAGGTCTGAACGACCTCGACCGCCCTTGAGGCCACGACGACCAGGCCGAGGCGAACCTTGACCACGTGAAGCTGGCCCTCGTCCAGGGAGGTCAATCCAGGGTCGAAGGCATAGGTCGTATTGTTGATCTTCTCCAGCCCCGCATCGTGGGTGAAGGTGCGGGTTATTGGCGTGGGCCCTGAACCCTCGAGGGACCAGTCAGCCTCCATGCGTGTCACATCCATCCCTTCCGGCACGTGCACCCTGAAGCCCGTCCCAGTGGTCCAGTGGACCGTGATGGTGACCGAGGCGGTCACATTGACCCATCTGGTGTCCCTGGTCTTGGCACCCTCGTCATCCTCGACCTCAAGCGTGGCCAAGTATGACCCGGGGAGCGCGTACACATGGATCCTGGCCCCGACCTCTCCGGTGTAGTCCCAGACATCGTCGCCATCGAAGTCCCAGCGGAACCGGACTATGGAACCGTCATCGTCCAGGCCAGATCCCGAGAAGATCACCTCCAGACCCACCTCGGCCTCGATGTCCTCCCCGGCGAAGGCCTTGGGAGGTTTGTTCCCGTCATCGGAGATGATGCATCCGCTGATGGAGGCTGCCACGAGGATGAGGACGGTTATCATGACGAGAAGGTGACGCATGGACCGTCGAAAAGCACCTGGCTTGATATATTAAACTTCCGGGATGGTCCGTCGCAGGGAGACCTGGCCCACGACCTGATGACGTCCCGCCTGTCCTCCGTATCAATCTCAGGACCGGCATCTAACAACAACTATCACGAACGCTGGCATTTTTCCCATTTCATACGAATCGGGTGGGACATTATATAAATGAAGTAACTCAAATCGATTTCCGATGGAAGAGGGGTTCGTACGCTTCATGCGTAAGTGGTATTACTTCGTCGGTGTTGGTCTAGCTCTACTTGCGACGTTGTTCGCTGTCTTCATCCCCGCGTTGGCGGTGGTGATGATCATCATCGTCCTCGCGGCCGCGGGCTTTCTGCTCTACTACTACTACAAGTACGATATCCTCAAGAGGGAGAAGAATCCTGTCAAGAAGGTTCCCAAACCACTCATGAAGGTGGAGGACATCCAGGCGGAGTCATCGGTCATGCCAGACCTGGACGAGATGGCCAGGCTGGCAGCCCAGGGTGCGCCCACGATCAAGCGCCACATGATCGAGGGGTCCGGCATGGACATGGTGGAGCGATACTTCCCCCTGGGGGAGATCCTCTTCCCCATAACCTTCACCGCCGACCGGGAGAGGGGGAAGTACCAGGAGGGGTCGTTCGAGGTGGGGGAGCCAGTCTGCCTATGGCACACCACATCGGTCTGGTTCAGCGCTAGCGGTCCGAACGACAACGTCCAGTACATGGTCCACTGCTCCAAGTGCCCCGCGCCCAAGGCCATCCAGAAGTCCCTCGAGGACACCAAGAAGATAGTGGAGTTCGTCTCTGTCACCACCCTCCGCCAGGGCAAGATGCAGATGCGGGACGAGACCCTGATGGAGGCCGTCAAGCGGGGCACGGGAGAGCTGCCTGGTTAGGCGTTTCCCGAATGATGGTAATGGTTTTATATACCCGGTTGGTCCTCACACCAGACCGATGACGGATATCGTCCCTGAAGGAAGGCCAGTACCACAGTTGGTCTATCTGCTGGTCGGTTCCTTCGTCCTCATGATACTTTCGGGGATATTCTTCGCACTCGTCCTACCCGAGGCCTGGGCCCGCGCCCTCTTCATGGGCACCGTACTGGCATGGGTGGCCCTCGGGATAGCATTTATCGTCCAGGGTCGGATGGAGGTCAGTGCTCAAGCCCGTGCGCTGGCAGCCTCCAAACCGACGCCCGTTCCGAAGGAGGGCGAGGACGTCAGATAGTGGACGGTCGACCATCCATCGCCTTGCTATCATCGGAGTCCTTTCCCTGCTGGTCCTCTCCACCTTCTCCACGGGCTGCCTCGAGGATGACGAGCCCATCCCGGACATGTCCGATTGGCGGGTCGCGATGACGATCGACAAGTTCGACACCAACGGTGTTCGGCCGGTCAACGTGACGGAATTGCTCTTCAAGGTGACCTTCGGCAACATCAACAAGGACCCCTGGTTGCTACAGGAGTCCGATGGGTTCGTGAAGGGCCTGGACAACACCATTCCCATCCGCATCGAGGCCAGGTACGAGGACGGCAGGAACCCACCAGAGGACTTTGCCATCATGGGCAGCGGCAACGTCATCACCGGTGGTCTGGTGTTCGCCAAGGGTAAGATGACCCTCGAGCTCAACGGGAACGACGATCTGTTCGAGATCGAGAGGACCGGCAACGTCGGCCCCCTCTACCACACCGAGATCACAGCCACGATAACGGGCGATTACGGGGACCTGGTCCTATACTTCAACCTGCGAGAGCCCAGCTAGGCCTCGGAATCGGTGCGCCGACATGGCCCGGCCTGTTCGCAAGGGATGATGTCCAGCAAGCGACCTTGGACTGTGGGATACCTGGGGTCCGCTCACTGGGTGAAGGTCTCGCCCTTCTCGAAGTTCTCTTTTCCGTACTTGATGATGAGGTCCCGGTTCTTCCTTAGGTGGGATTCGAACCAGACCTTGATGACGCCCGACAGGACGGCCCACATCTTCTCGAGGTTCACCTTGTCAAGGGGAGCGTCGTACAGGATCTGCTGGGAGAAGATGCGCTTCCAGCCGGAGTACTTGTAATAGTGCTCGCCCTCACAGTACTCGAACACTACCCTGAGATGCAGGGTCTTGTCCATGGTGTAGAAGAACGCCTTGATCGAGTCCCCGACGCGGCCCTGGTCCTGGGTCCTGTCGATGAGCTCGACCTGGGTGATGTCTGAGAATCGGAAGCCCTCGCGGAAGCTCCATTCCTCAGGGAATTCCTCGAAAACTGCCCACACGGACTGATTGGGTTCAATGGAGAAGTGGATGTTGATCCTGTGGAAGCGGATCCATATCTTCCAGAAGTCCTCGATGAGGGCGTGGATGATATCACCGCGGGAAGAGTTGAGCTTGGCGATGTCCTCCTGGATCTCCCCCTCCATTTCGCTCAGTTCCTTATCCAGCTGGTCGAAAAGGTCACTACTCATGGTATCCCGTTCAGGATAATGGTCGATGGTGCTTATAAA
>JAUVRF010000189.1 GCA_030597775.1 Methanobacteriota archaeon
CATGTTTATGACTGGCAAGTGTATCGCGTGTGAATGCGCCCGACCATATTTGTGTTTTCCTAAGGGCCTTAGGAGGGCTTAATCCTCGTACTTCTGCTTGAGCCTCTCGTACATCTCCTCGGAGATGTTCCCCTCGAGCAGGGCGTTCTCCAGCTTCTCCAGCTTCGCGTGCCGGTCCTGCTCGGCCCTCTCGTCCGACACTTCCTCGGGTGCGTCCTCCTTCCACTCGATCAGGAAGGCTACCGGTCGCGTGTGGTCGGCCGCGTACCATCGTCCATCTACCTGCACCAGGATTGTACCGTCGGGTGACTCCTTCTTGGGACCATCGACGATCTCCCGGCCCAGCTCGGCGATGTCCTTTCCCCACAGGGCCGTAGGGAGTCCCCGGGGCATCGCGGTTAGGGCATTCATGACCTCTCTGACCTCGACCGAGTGCTGACGTTCCTCAAGCTCCTCCGCCGTGGGGGGCGTCACGGCCTCTAGGTCCAAGGTCTCCTCGCGAGGGGGTGGAGGCGGAGATGTCGGTGGCGACCCGGGGGAGGGTTCGGCCCCCTTCGATGCCTCAAGCTCGTCGGCCATCTTGCCAAGTTCCTCGCCGAGGGCAGCCATCTCGTACCTCTGCGAGCCGTCCACCACCTCGGTCACTATCGGGCCCTTATCCCTGGGCGGCGTGGTCTCGATCCCCTCGTCCTCCTCCTTCCTTGAACGGACGACAAGGAAGATGACGGCGCCGACGACCACCAGCACCACCAGGATCATCACACCGATGCCCGCGGTGGAGGATATGAAGGACCCATCCTCCTTCTCGGGTGGGGGCACGTAGGGTTCCACGATCTCCAGCTCGACCCATACCTCCATGACATACTCTCCATCGGTCACGTGGACCGTTATCCTGTGGAGGCCTACTACCAGGTCGTCCTTGATGAAAGCCAGGTCATCCTCCGTGGTCAGGGTCATGAACGGACCCGATATGTTGGAGACCCACGTCACCGTGAGGACCTGACCGAACATGATGTCCGGGTCGCTGAAGGAAACGGAGAAGCTAACGTTCTTCCCATGCTCTACGATGGTATGGTTCGACGGTTTGTGCACAAGGAGCGCCGACGGGGGGTCGTTGACGTTGAGCACCTTGATGCTGATGGACATCGTGGCACGCGCACCGCTGGGGTCCTCGACCGCTAGAGTGGCCTCGTAATCGCCCACATCCCCGTGGACCGCCTCTATCTCGATCGTGCCGCTGGTGGTAACGGTCACACCGGACCACAGTGTGGAGATGGAATACCTGAAGTGGTTGTCGTCCTCGTCGTCGACGAAGACCTCGTACTGCGCCGACGAGCCCTCGTCCAGCTCGATCTCGATGGGTGATGGCAGTTCTCCGATGCCAGAGATCACGGGCGCATCGTTCACGGACTCGATCTGGGTGAGGAACGATCCCTCGGTGACCAGGAACCCATCTGATACGTTGAAGTAGATGGCGTGCTCCGATCTCCAAGTTGTGTACAGGAAGGTGATGTTGAACCCATCGATCCTGACCACGTTGGGAGCGTCGCATGTTACGGTGATGGACTCCATCGGTGTGTCCTCGTCCTCTATGTACGGGGACAGGTCCACGGTCTTCTCCTCGTCCTCGGTGAAGCCCCGTGGTGACATCGGGTGGGCGACGGGGGCGTCGTTCCTCTCCTCGACGTGGACCAACAGGACGGCGTCCACCATCGAGTGGGTGTCAGTCACCTGGATGGTGACGGCCTCGGTCACGCCTCCTGCCGTGTAGAGGAAGTGAAGCTCCTGTCCCACCACAGAGCAGTTGGTGCTCCGCACGATGATTATCAGGTCCTCCACCGTACTATCGATGTCCGAGAGGTAGGGGGTGAGGTTGAACACGGATACATTGTCCTCGATGGCGGTGAACTCGCCCAGATCTCCTATGACGGGGGGATCGTCCACTGGGACGACGGTGAAGTCCAGGCGGACAGCTACCTTGAATTGACCATCGGTCAGGTTGAGGTGGGCCCTGTGCCCGGCGATGCCGTCAGGGAAGAGGGCCGTGATGACCAGGCCATCCACGGTGACGTATGGGTCCGAGGTCTCGAACCACAGTTCGTCCTTCGCGTTGTCAATGTCACGCACGAATGTCGTGGCGTTGAAGGTGTAGGGCGTGTCCTCCTCCGCCACGTGCTCCTTGGGAAGGAAGGCCTCCGGCGGGTCATTTACGGGTTGTATCGTGAAGTTGACATCACCAGTGACCTGGTCGAAACCGTCGAAGAGCACCAACGGGATGCTGACCGAGAGAACGCCGTTCGGGAACTGGAAGGTGACCTCAAGACCAGACGTCGATACCACGAAGTTGGAAGGGGATGTGATGCTGAGAAGCGAGATCTCTCCATCCGGGTCGCTGACGTTCGAGGTGAAATTATACAGTACGGGAATGTCCTCCACCGCGTTGAGATCGGGCACATCTATCCAGATCGGAAGTTTGTTCGGAGGCAGATCGTTGTCAAAGAACCGGTAATCGTCCCAGACGCTGCTCGGGTCGTGTGTCTGGATGCCCGCAAAGACACCCATCTGAACCTTGGCAGGATAGTGAATGGGATCCAATGCCATGTCTATCTTGCTGTACATGATATTGTCGTTGGCCATGTCCGTGATCGTGATGTCCAACTTGTCGTGCTTGAAGGTGATGTTCCAAAGGTACCATTTCCCTCCAACGGCGTTGGTTACCTTCGACGAGCTACCCACGACCTGCCCTCCGAGCCATCTCGAGTAACCCCATCCATGGTAGTCCACATCGTAATAGAAGATGAGCCAGCCTTGATCGGTCCCGGAGATGTTCAATTTCACCCTAATATCGCCTGAACGTCCGGACATGACAACGGGCATCCATTCGACCAGGAAGGTGAAGTTCCCAGTATCGTATTCCTCGGTGGTCATGGCGTATGAATGGCCTCCGTTCAGGATGTGGGTCCGCAGCCTGTTGCTCTCCAGCTTCACGTAATCGTTGGCGTCCTCGTTGACCACGACCCATTTGCTGGTGTCCGGCGGGCTGCCATCAACCCCCGTGAAGTCGTCGCTATCGACCAGCCTTCCAGCCTCGGTCCCCTGAGATATCATGATGATAGCGGCGACCGTGAGCAGTAGAACGACAACGGTTGCCAATGACCTGATCCGAATTAACATAGAACTATCCCCAACCGATCTTCCTTGGTGAGACCCGATACGAGAATAGATTGGTGTCATAATAGGTTTTTGGTTTTCAATTTCACTTGGCCAGTTCTTTCTCGTTCCACCTCTGCATCACATTAATATCGTCAATCGTGTCACGACCGCAGAACCTTAAAATATACCCAATCTCTTGTGGGGACCGCCCAGAGAGGCGGGTGACTGTATTGGACTTCGCACCGAGCAAGGAGCAGCAGATGGTCCGCAACGCGGTCCGGGCCTTCGCGGAGGACGTGATCGGGCCCAGCGTCGCCGAGAGGGACGAGGCGGAGGAGTATCCTTCCGACCTCATCGAGCAGATGGCGGACCTGAACCTCTTCGGCCTCACCACGCCCCTGGAGTACGGCGGGGCAGGCTCCGACTCCGTGTCCTACGCCATCGCCATCGAGGAGCTGTCCCGGGTGGACGCCTCCGTGGGGGTCAGCCTGGCCGTCCACAACAGCGTGGCCACCTACCCCATCCTGTACCACGGGGACGAGGAGCAGAGGCGAAAGTGGCTTCCCCAGCTCTCGTCAGGTGAGCGCATCGGTGCCTTCTGCCTCTCCGAGGCCCAGGCGGGCTCCGACGCCGCTGGGGTCGAGACCACCGGAGTGAAGGACGGGGACGAGTGGGTAATCAACGGTTCCAAGCTCTGGACGACCAATGGCGGTTGCGCTGGTATGTACATAGTCATCGCCGTCACCGACAAATCGGTCAAGAAGGGCAAGGGCCTGTCCGCCTTCATCGTCGAGCGGGAGCGGGTTGGCGTCTCCCTGGGCATGAAGGAGCACAAGCTCGGCATCCGCAGCTCCGACACCTACGAGCTCGTCTTCAACGAGGTCCGGGTCCCCGAGGAGAACTTCCTGGGCGCACCTGGCAAGGGCCTCGCAATCTCCCTGGGCACCCTGGACGGGGGGCGCATCGGGATCGGAGCCCAGGCAGTGGGCATCGCCCAGGCCGCCCTGGAGGAGTCCGTGGCCTACGCCAACGAGCGGGAGCAGTTCGGAAGACCCATCGGAACCCTGCAGCCCATCCAGTGGAAGTTGGCGGACATGGCCACCGATGTCGCGGCCTCGCGCCTGCTGGTATACCAGGCGGCGAACCTCAAGGACAAGGGAGTGCCATTCACCAAGGAGGCGGCCATAGCCAAGCTCTTCTCCTCCGAGGCCGCCATCAGGGTGGTGCACAACGGCCTCCAGATCCACGGTGGCTTCGGGTACACCAAGGACTACCCCATCGAGAGACTGTACAGGGACGCGCGGGTGACCACCATCTACGAGGGCACTTCCGAGGTGCAACGCCTGGTGATCGCCAGGCAGATGGGACTGTGAAACTGACAAGTGATGCGATTTCCATTGATTCTAGGGGATAGTTCAAGAACTCCTCGATTCAAGCGTTTTCGGTTCAAAATCTTCATCACTCAAAGACCCCTGGCTAGGGTGTGAAAAAATGTATGCGGACTAGCGTGGTAATCGATAACTATTATA
>JAUVRF010000489.1 GCA_030597775.1 Methanobacteriota archaeon
ACCGAGCTCGGGATGATGTCCCGGCATGCCCTCGAATCGATCGGGGTGCTTGACAAGGACAAGGCACCGGTGGAGTGAGACATGCAGTACGACCCCGAACGTCTGGTCAAGCCCCTCCCACCGGACCCGGAGGCCTGGAGGCCGATCGAGCTTCCCGGGAGCGATCTTCCCGCCATGGTCAGGTGGGCCATTGAGGATGACGAGGTGGAGGCCGCCTTCGGCGTCCGTCGCGAGGTGTTCGTCCGGGAGCAGGGCTACACCGAGGAGCAGGAGTTCGACGATGCCGAGCCGATGGCGCTCCACGTCATAGCCCAGCTGGTCCCGGGATGCGCCACCACGCCGGGGGCGGCACGGCACCTGGGGGCTGCCAGGTTGCTCCTGGACAGCACCGAGGAACCCCCCATCGCCTACGTGAGCCGGCTCTCGGTGCTCAAGTTCGCCAGGGGCATGGGCCTGGGCCGGACACTGGTGGAGTTCATCCTGGAGGGGGCCAGGGAGATGGGGTGCCGGAGGGCCAGGGCCGGGGCCCAGATCACCGCGCTGGACTTCTGGGGGCGGCTCGGCTTCCACCCCACGGGGGAGGAGTACATGGACTTCCACGTGCCCCACGAGTGGACCGAGAAGGCGCTGCAGAGCCCTACTGGCAGGCCAACTCACCCCGAAACCCAAATATAGGAGCCAGCACCTATTGACAGCTAGGTGAGGCTTTGTCTCGGATGGGATACGCGAAGCGCTACCTCCTAGCTACGACCCTCCTGATGCTGGTGAGCTCGAGCGTCCTACCAGCACTCTCGGAGGGTCCCGCGGGCATCGATCCCACGGGGGTCGTCCTGCAGAAGGGGCAGACCGCCACGTTGGAACTGGACGTTATCCAGGACTCCGTGGTGCTGTCCTCGACCCTGGACGTGATGGGAGGTCCTACATTTGATGAACGGACGGTCCACGCGGGTTCGGACACCACCCTTGGGTTCCACGGGAGCGTGCCCTTCGCCTATCCACAGCCCGACCTCAGCTGGTACCTGGGAGACCAGTTGGGCGGCGAGGACCTGGACAACGGCTCAACCGTCGATGGCGCGACGATCGTGACCACCGCGGCCCAGTACGCCTACCAGCTGTTCCTGCTGGACATAGACCCCTCGGGCCTCTACGGCCTCAACGTGACCTGGACGGGGAGCGCCAACGCGACCCGGGACAACAAGACCTTGCCAGGGGCGAGCCTTTACGTCTACGGCAACGCGACCGCGGAATGGCTCTTTATAGACTCCTACTACGAGGGCTTGGACACCCAGCGGACGCCCCACGGCGATCCGGGCATGATGCCCGCGCACATGGTGAACAGGACGCTCACGGGCCAGCTCAAGATAATCCTTCTCGTTGTGACCAACATCGACACCAATGCCACTCTGGTCACCGACGCCATAACCATCGGTACGACCTACGTGAGCTACCCCAGGCCCCAGCTGGACGTGGGTGGCGACGGCCTCATCGAGTGGAGCTTCGGCACCAACCTCTCGATGGGTTCCCTGGGCTACCTGGACGGGTTCGTGGGGGACGTGTACCAGGTCCCCATCACCATCCCCCTGGGTGGTGGCTCGGATACCAGCGCCGAGATACTGCTGCCCGAGGGACTCGTGGGCGTGACCGAAGCCTCCGTCGATTACCTGGCCTACCCATCCACCGGCGAGAGGTCGGGCAAGGGCAACGACGTCCGCGTCGATCCCCTCCTCAGATCCCTCCCCATGCAGGTCACCGACATCCCTGTCCGGTCCCACCAGAAGCGCTCCTCCGTCCTCCTCACCGATGTCACCAAGCACAACGTCACGGACCAGAGGATGGAGGTGTCTGACTACGTCTTGAACCTGGCCATCGGCAACACTCCAACCCCCCAGGCCCTCGGCCAGACCTTCATCCCGTCCCATGACGGCCCAATCAACGGCATCGACATCTACATCAAGAGCTCGTTGGGGAACCCTGGCGACCTCACGTTGAGACTCCTTGAGACGACGGGGGGAGCCCCGACTGGGAACATCCTGCGCACCAAGACGGTCAACGCCACCCACATCAACGACCTGAGCGGGAACCACTCCACCTTCGATCCCGTATGGCTACAGGATGGCAAGATCTACGCCTTCAGTCTCCACGCCCTCGACGCAACTGGCTTCCTCAGCAGCTGGATACCCGGTTACAACATCTCGGGGTCGTACAGCGATGGTCTCATGTACCAG
>JAUVRF010000518.1 GCA_030597775.1 Methanobacteriota archaeon
CACGGTGTCCCTGTACACCTTCTCCAGTATGCCCTGCTTGTCGGTCACGTTGGCCAGGCCCGGGATGCCGCCGAAGCAGGCGCAGGAGCCGAAGGCCACCATGAGGGCGGACTTCTTCCGGAGGAGCTTGGCCATGTGCAGGTTCTCGGTGTTCCTTATGACGCCGTTGTAGATGGTGCACGTGATCTCTCCGTCCTCCATCGCCTCCACGTCGCTGACCTTGAAGTCCATGGCTATCGGCCAGAAGACAATGTCGGCCATGGCGGCCACGTCGAGGATGTTCTCGTCTATGTCCAGCACCGCGACGTCGCAACCGCCGCAGGTGCCGCCCCAATACAGTGCTAACTTGATCTTGTCTGCCATGGGTTCACTCTCCTGAGCCTTTCTCGGTCTCCTCCGCGGGCTCTATCGTTCGGAACAGGAGGTAGCCGTCCTTCGTCCCAGCCTCCTCGACCAATCGCCACTTCCTCATGGCGATGAGGTGGCGGAGCACCTCGGAGGGTTCCATGTCCAGCGCCTCTGCGATCTCCACGGTCGACCTCGGTGTGTCGCGGATCTCGTCTGCGATGAGCTTCCTGTAGAGCTCGGCCTGGGCAGCGTTGTGGAGGATAAGGTCGTAACGGCCCTCTGCGATCTGCTTGCCGAAGACGTTCTCCTCACGGGTGATGGTGAGCTTCTTCCCCAATAGCCAGCGGACCCGCTCGTCGTCCATGACCTCCATCGCGGCGTCCATCCTATCGCTGAGTCTCTTCATACTATACACCCCCCACGGGGCTTGGGCCCAGATCCTTGATGTGCTGGATGAAGTTGGTGATGACCTGCTGGAAGCGTTCTCCCTCCGAGGCCGAGATCCATTCGAGCTGGAGCCGGGAGGGCTCGAGGCCGAACTGGGATATCATGATCTTCAGGAGGGGGATGCGCCTACGCGTCCGGTAGTTGCCGCCGATGTAGTGGCAATCTGCGGGATGGCATCCGGCCACCAGTATCCCGTCAGCGCCCAGTGAGAATCCCTTGAGGAGGTGCTCGGGGTCCACGCGACCCGAGCACATCACCCGTATGACCCGGAAATTCGATGGCATTTGCAACCGCGAGACCCCTGCGAGGTCCGCCCCTGCGTAGGAGCACCAGTTGCAGCAGAACACGAGGATCCTCGGCTCGAAGGTCTCGTAGCCTGCCGTCTTGGTCTGCTCGTTCGATTTGGTCGACATCTCAGATCACCTCCTCTAGGGCGGCCGCGATCATCGCAAGGATCTGGTTGTCCTTGTAGCCCTTCTGCTCCATGGCCCCGCTGGGGCAGGCGCCGACGCAGGCACCACATCCCTTGCACAGCCCCTCGTTGATTATGGCGAGCTTCTTCTCGTCGTCTATCTCGATGGCGTTGTACTCGCAGATGGGCCGACAGATGCCGCACCCGTCACAGATGTCCTCGTTGACCATGGCGATGATGCCCTCGCTGACCAGCGTTTCCTTCGATATGACGGTCACCGCCCTTGCCACCGCACCGTTGGCCTGGGCGATGCTCTCATCGATGAACTTCGGAGAATGGCAGAGCCCTGCCAGGTAGACCCCCTCGGTGGCGAAGTCCACGGGGCGTAGCTTCATGTGGGCCTCGAGGAAGAAGCCGTCCTTGCTGATGGGAACCTTCAGGAACTGGGCGATGAGCTCGTTGTCATCTTGGGGGAGGATGGCCGAGCTGAGGACCAGTCGGTCCGCTAAGAGGTCGATGGACTTGCCCATGGTCATGTCCTCCACCGTCACGGCGATGCCCTTCGACGTGGCCTTCACCTTGGGGGGCTTGTCCTCGTCGAAGCGGACGAAGATGACTCCCAGTTCGGAGGCGTCACGGTAGAAGTCCTCCTTGAAGCCGTAGGTCCTGAGGTCGCGGTACAGTATGTAGACAGGGGTGTCGGGGCTCATCTCCTTCACACGGATGGCGTTCTTCACCGCGTTTGTGCAGCAGACGCGACTGCACCAGGGCCGCTCCTCCTCCCGGGAGCCGACGCACTGTATCATCACAACGGAGCTGGGGGCCTTGCCGGTGTCGGCCAACTCTCCCTCGAAC
>JAUVRF010000196.1 GCA_030597775.1 Methanobacteriota archaeon
GGCGCAAGCGGGGATGGCTTGCACATGACATCGCAACCCTCTCGGCCGCGCTGAGCATCGTCGCCCTCACATTCGTGCTGGCCCTCTGGGGAGATGGCCTGCCGTCCTACTATCCGAGCATCCAACTGGAAGCGGGACCTCTCACCATCGTGGCGGAGGTCCTGCTGATAGCCCTCGTGTCCCTCCCGGCCCTCGGCCGAGGCCCTGCGAGAGAAGGGGGTGAGGTCCGTGACTGAAGCGCCCCAGGTCTCGGTGAGGGGCCTTTCCTACTGGTACCCGAAGGCCGAAAGGCCTGCCCTGGATGAGGTGGACCTCGAGGTCCGCAGGGGTGAGTTCATCCTGTTCGTCGGGACCTCTGGCTCCGGCAAGTCCACCCTGCTGCGGTCCCTAAATGGCCTGGTGCCCCGCTACTACGGCGGACGTTACAGGGGAAGCGTCGACGTGGACGGCATCCAAGCATCACAGGGCCCGTCCGTGGAGCTGGCCTCCAGGGTCGGACTGGTGTTCCAGGACCCTGAACGCCAGGCCGTCATGTCCCGGGTCGACAACGAGGTGGCCTTCGGCCTGGAGTGCCTGGGGACGCCCTCTCCCGAGATCGGAGCAAGGGTCCACGACGCCCTGAGCGCGGTGGGGCTCGAGCACCGAGGGACGGACATGGTGTCCGAGCTCTCATCGGGCCAGTCCCAGCGCTTGGCCCTCGCCGATGTGCTGGCGATGGAACCGGACATCCTTGCCCTCGACGAGCCCACATCCCAGCTGGACCCGGAGGCGGCGGAGGAGTTCCTGAACTACCTGGACCGTGAGAGGAGGGCCAGGGGCGTGACGGTCCTGCTGGCAGAGCACAGGCTTGACAGGAGTGTCCAGCTGGCCGACCGGGTTGTGGTCCTGCAGGATGGCAGGATAACATTCGACGGCCCTCCATCCGAGTTCCTGGGTGGGCAATGGGATGGTGCGGGGGACCTGGTCATGACCACCCTCGCCCAGGTCTTCAAGGAAGAACCGCCGCCACCGATGGATGTGGCAGAGGCCCGGGAACGGTTCACCAGGCTCCATTCCGAGGGGCGGCTCGACCTGCATCGCGAGGAACGGGGGGCGCGGGGAGAAGTGCTCGCCCGGCTGGATGGGGTGCGCTTCACCTACGAGACCGGCCCGGAGGTGCTCCGCGGTGTGGACCTGGAACTTCGGGCTGGCGAGGTGATGGTCCTGGTCGGGCCGAACGGTTCGGGCAAGACCACGCTCGCTCGGCACCTCAACGGTCTGCTGCGACCTTCCAGTGGGCGCGTCCTGCTGGAGGGCGGGGACACCGCGGACCGGTCCGTGGCGGACCTGGCCAGCAGGGTGGCGCTGCTCACCCAGAACCCCAGCGATTACCTGTTCGAGCGATCGGTCGAGGCCGAGCTCTTCCTGACCGCGGAGTACAGGGGGCTGACCCCGGAGGAGACCGGTCGCGACGTTGACGGGGTGGTGCACCAGTTGGGCCTGGAGGAGTTCATGAAGCGCTTCAGCTGGGACCTCTCGGTGGGTCAGCGGCAGAGGGCGGCCCCCGGGGCGTTGCTCGTGGGAGCCCCCCGGGTGCGGGTGCTCGACGAGCCGACCAGGGGAATGGACGGCGCCCACAAGGCGGGCCTCGCGGGGATGGCCAGGGAACTGGCCGCCTCGGGCAAGGCCGTGGTGGTGATAACCCACGACCGGGAGTTCGCCGCCCAGGTGGCGGACAGGTTCGCCGTGCTCGAGCGGGGGTCCGTCGTCGTCGAGGGCTCTCCCTGGGAGGTGTTCGAGGAGAGACCCACCTACTCACCTGTCCTCTGGAGGGCCACCGAGGGACTGGGCATAGCTCCCGACGAGAGGCCCCTGGGACCCGGGGACATCTCGATCGATGGCAAGGGAACACCGGGGGGTGGCTCGCAATGGTGAGGACCGATACCGGGGGTCGGGGTTGGGGCGACCTGCTGCTGATCGCGACCATCGCCTTCGCCATGGTGGTCTCCCTTGTGGGACTGGCCGACATGGACGTTCCATGGCTGACCTTCCTCCTGTCCTCGACGGTCATCCTGTACTTCCTCACGGCCATCATCATGCTGGTCCTGTTGGCGATGTTCGTAAGCTTCGAGGAGGGGCGGGCCTCGGCGTACGAGGTTGCGCTCATCGCCATGCTCGCGGCCGCTTCGATCGCCCTGCGGGTGGCGTTCGCGGCCCTGCCCCAGGTGCAGCCCAGCACCTTCATCATAATCGCGGCGGGCGTGGTGTACGGTCCCCGGGCCGGGTTCATGGTGGGAGCCCTCACGCCACTGGTCTCGAACTTCTTCCTGGGCCATGGCCTCTGGACGCCCTTCCAGATGTTCGCATGGGGGGCCGCTGGCGCCACCGGGGGGTTGATAGCGATGCTCTGGCCCGACATAAGCCGCGTGGGAATGGCCATCATCGGATTCGCCTGGGGATTCCTCTTCGGATGGATCACCAACCTGTCCCAGCTGTTCTTCGTACCCGTCACATGGCAATCGGTGATAACGATATACGCCATGTCGTTCTGGTTCGAGCTGGTCCATGCGATCACGAACGTCGTGGTGGCCCTGATATTCGCAGTGGAGGTGCTGTGGGTGCTCCGGAGGTACCGTACACGGTTCGAGGTGGAGTACCTGGATACACCTGCACCTACAGGCGATGCGGATGCGGCGCCCGACTGACGACTACGCGCGCAACCTCTTCCGCTGGAACAGGAATACGCCGAAGACGAAGACCACCAAGGCGGCAACGAGGGCGTACATTGTGAGGGTCGCAGCAGCCTCGTAGTCCGCGTAGAGCATCACCTGCTTCATGGCCAGCGAGGCCTGGGTCCAGGGGAGCAGCTGGGCCGCCTGGACGTCCATGGGGAAGAAGGCCCCGGTGAGGAACGACATGGGCACCACGATGGCGGTGCCGATGTTGCCCGCCTGCTCCGGGTCGTCCACGAAGGCCGAGATGATCAGGCCCAGGGAGATGGAGGCGAGTACCGCCACCAGCGAGATGAGGAATATCGCCCCGAAGGTGGGTCCGAATGCGCCCGCGAAGTTCACGCCCAGGGCCCATATGACCACGAGCATGATGATGAGCTGGAAGGTGCCGATGAACATCCATCGGAGCGTCGTCCCTCCCATCATGTCGAAACTGGTCATCTTCGTGAGGCGCAACCGCTGCAGCGTCTTGTTCTTGACCTCGGTGGCAAGGGTCGCCGTGACGTAGATGGCGGTCATCATGAGGGCGAATATGATCATGCCCGGGGCCTGCCAGTCGAAGAGGGTGAACTCGTCGGTCTCGCCGATGGACACGAAGACGACCCCCACCGAACCGCCCTCCAGGGTGGAGGGGCCGCCGGGGAAGGTCGAGCCCACCGCGTAACGCACCGTCCCCTCGAGCATTGCCAGGTACCGCATGAGCTGACCGTTGACCAGGGAGGATGCGAAGGAGAAGTCGAAGCTCCCCAGCTCGCCCGTGAGCTCCACCTCGGTGTGGGCGTACTGGTCGGAGCTGGCGTTCATCGAGATGCTGTGGGCACGGACCTCGTCCACGATCGCCTGGTCGACGACGCCCTGGATGGCGCTGGAGTAGTTGGCGGGGATCACGACGAGCAGCGCGGCATCGCCCTTGCTGATGATGTCCTCGCCCTCCTTGCGGGAGCTCACCATCTTGATGTTGAACATCTTCGTCTCGTTGTCCTCGTATGTGGCTTTACTGAGGACCTGGTCGACGAAGTACTGCCCCGCGGTGTCTGTCTTGCCTTCCAATATCACGGAGTGGAAGAACTCCGGGCCCGTGTGGTCGGTACCCATCGCCCCATTGTAGAGTGGCAACCACTGGGGGTCCGCCTGGTCCCACGGGCCCTCGCCGTCGTCCTGGTCGAGGACCAGGATGTCATACGTGTTCGTCGCCTCGGGCCCGAACCCGAAGGCCACGCGGAAGAGCACGAGGAACATCAAGGGGAACGCAAGGAGGAAGGCGATGTTCTTGATGTCGCGGAAGGACTCCTTTATCCCCTTGACGGCCAGGACGATGACCTTCATTCAATCACCCTCCCGGAGAGCCCTTCCAGTGAGATCGATGAACACGTCCTCCAGGGTGTTGCCCCTGTACCTGACGTCCCGGATCTCGCTGTCGTGCTCCTTCACGAACTCGAAGACCTCTGGCAACCGGCTCATGGCGTCCTTCGTCCGGATGACCACACGGCCCGCCGTGACGTTGGCGGAGATGATGAAACCCAGGGAGGCGAAGTCCTCCGCCGCCTTGTGCAGGTCCGCCCCCTCGTCGAAGGCCAGCTCCAGCACGTCCCCCTCGCCCACGGAGGCCTTCAGCTTCCGGGGGTCGTCCAGCACGAGCAGCTCGCCGTTGTCTATGATGGCCACCCTGTCCGACAGGTAGTCCGCCTCGTCCATGTCGTGGGTGGTGAGGATCAGGGTGTGTCCCTTCTTGGGAAGGTCCGCGATGTACTCCCACAGCACCCTCCGGGTCTGGGGGTCGAGGCCAGGGGACGGCTCGTCGAGGAGGATCA
>JAUVRF010000301.1 GCA_030597775.1 Methanobacteriota archaeon
CCGGGTCAACGACAACTTGGGGGGCACGACCCAGCGGGACGCCGCCATCGCGGTGGACGACACGGGACCCCTGGTGGTCTGGAGGGACGAGAGGGGGTCCGACCCTGACATCTACCTGGCCCGCAGGACAAGTCCCACCACGTTCTCGACCGATCGGCTGGTGAACTCCGATGACAACTCCACCTCCCAGGTGGACCCGGACATCGCGGTCGGTCCCGAGGATGACCTTCACGTTGTCTGGAAGGGTGTGGAGGCCAGCCAATCGGACATCTTCCTTGCCAACTCCACCGACGGTGGTCTCACCTTCACGAGCGATATCAGGGTCAACGAGGACTTCACCACAAGCGCCGCCCAGCATCAACCGTCCATCTCCGCCGGTCCTGGAGGGGCGATCGCCGTCACCTGGGACGACCAGGGCGTGGCAGCACGGGACACCGACATCCTCGTCTCCCTCAGGACCCCCGGTGGGGCCCAACCCCAGCGGACCGTGAGCGATGACATCGTCAGGGCCTTCGAGTCCTACCCTGACACGGCCATCAGCCAGACCCTAAGGATGCACGCGGTGTGGCTGGACAACCGTCGTGGCCTTACAGAGGTGTTCCACTCCTTCTCGGTCAACCTTGGCCAGGGGTGGGGCGCCGTGACCCGTGTCGGAGATGGGGACGGTGACTCTGCGCAACTCACACCCGACATGGCAGTGGGGGCCGACGGCACGGTCCACGTGGTCTGGACGGATTATCGTAACGATCTCCCCCAGGTGTTCTACGCGAACACCAAGGGCATGTCCTCAGGATTCAACCCATCGGTGAGGGTGGACGATTCGACGGCGGAAGGCTTTGCCCTCCACCCCTCGATCGCCGTTGCCTCCAACGGCTCCGCTACGGTGACGTGGCTCGATGGCAGGGATGGGGGTGCCCGTGGAATGATCTCGTACTCGATAGATGGTGGCGGATCGTGGGCAACCTCCATGCCGATACCGGGCTCCGACGGGACCAGCGTCCACTCTCCACCAGTCCTCGCGACCCGGGATGGGCTGATCGTCGTCGCATTCACCGATGACCAGGGTGGCCTCCCAAGGGTCTACGTCTCGACCGGAGCGTCCGTTCCCGCCCTCGATGACGCGGTCCCCGTTGAAGCGACCGGCAGCGGGAGCCCGGCCACGGATGTGACCTTGGCGGTGGAGGAGGACTCGACGGGACCCGTCCATATAGCATGGGTCGATGAGCGGACGGGTCAGCAGGACGTATGGTACGCCAGTTACGATCCCGTCCCGGAGACCTTCGGAATGGCTGTCCGACCCGCTGCCAACGTGTCAAACGGTCCCCGGGTCCAGCCCTCCGTAGCGGCCGGTGACGGTGGCACGATGCACCTTGCATGGGTCGACCTCGGGGATGCGGTGACCACCGCAAGGCTCATGACGGCGGTGCCTGACCTGGACCCCCCCGTCGTTCTGGACCTACCCACATCGGCCAATAGGCCAGCGAGCAACCCATCATTGGACTTCACCAACCACCAGCTCTCGGTGGTCCTCGTGGAGGACAACGGTGTCAATCCGGACATTTCGTGCGCCAGGTGGGAGAATGCTCCCCCGGACAGCCCTGAGCCCTCCGCGCCTTCGAACAACGGGTGGGTCACGGAAGGTGAGTTCGACCTTACTGTGAACACGGGCTCTGACGGCGACGGCGATCCCGTGCTGGTCCGGTTCGAGGTGACGCCCCCCGAGGACGTTCTCCTGACGCGGCCCTTCGAGATCAATCCCCGGTTCACGTTGACGGATGCAGCGGAGGGCAAGTACACGTGGCGGGCAACGACCACGGACGGTTTCGGGGCGTACACCACGGAGGAATGGACCTTCACGGTGGACATGACGTCTCCCGAGGTGCCCGAGCTCGATCCGTTGCCAGAGTACACGCCAGGCAGGACGTGCACCGTCTCGTGGAACGAGGTCACCGACCCCGGTGACGGCCTGGTATTCTATCGTGTCATCGCGAACCAGGACATCGGTTTCAATCCCCCCCACCTGGGGGACTCTGGCTGGATAACGGTCACGAATCACACCTTCGAGGACCTTCCCGCGACCACCATACATTACAGCCTCAGTGCAAGGGACAAGGCCGGGAACACCGTCGCGGCAACCAGTACTGTCCATTCGATCCAGGACGTGGAGGCCCCCAAGGTGTTCATCCGCGTCGAACCCGCCCTGGAGGTTGAGGAGGGGGAGGTGGTCACCTTCGACGCCAGCGCCTCCTCCGACAACAACGGGATCGTCTCTTACGAGTGGGACTTCGACTCCGATGGCACGGTGGACAGCACCGATGCCCTGTCCGAATGGGCATTCGATGAGGCCGGCGAGTACAAGGTCACCATCGCCATCACGGATGTGGCCGGTAACGTCGCTGTGTACTCCGATTACACCCTGTCGGTGAAGGATATCTCGGCACCGACCATCCAGCTGGATGTCGATCCCGGGACCGATTTCGACGAGGGCACCACCGTGACCTTCGACGCCACCGGGACCGATGACCCGTCGGGCATCGATGTGATCAGGTGGTTCATCGACGGTGCGGCAGTGCCCTTCGCGACCGGCCCCATTGCCCAGATGACATTCCCCGACCCGGGCCTTCACGAGGTCGAGTTAGAGGCCCTGGACGTATGGGGTAACCTTGCCAACAGGACCGTGGTGCTGAACGTGAGGGACATCACGATCCCCACGGTCATCTTCGAATCCGTGGGCCCCCTTGACAACACGAAGGTGGAGTTCTTCACACTCTACGTGGAGGTCATCGACATCGGGGGCGTGCAGAAGGTCGACCTGTTCTACAAGACCCAGGACCAGGGTGTGTTCTCGGAGGTGCCGATGACCCGTTCGACAGACTCTGGGAACAGGTGGTTCAAGGACGAGCTGGCCCCGGGTGGGAAGGGGAATGCCACCTTCTACGTGAAGGCCACCGATATGGCGGGCAACACCAACAAGACGGACTACCAGAAGATCCTGATCACCGGCGTCGAGGACCCCACGCCCAACAATGGCAACGGTGACGACGGCTTCGACATAATGGACTACTGGTGGCTGCTCCTGCTGGTCGTCATCATCGTCGTGGTCGGTGCCGTCGGCGGCATCACCGTGAGCCAGCGGGGTAAGCGAGAGACCGCATCCGCAACCACCGCTGGCGCCAAGGAGGAGAGGGCGGTCGCCCATGCGACCGCCGCCACCCCGGCGTCGGTCGCGACGGTGACCACCCCGGCGAAGGACAAGGCCCTGTGCGCTGTCGAGGAGGTCTACTTCATCCACAACGACGGCCGGTTGATACTGGCTGCCACTTCCATCGCCACGGCCGACCAGGATGCACAGGACGTGTTCGCGGGGATGTTCACCGCGATCCAGGAGTTCATCAA
>JAUVRF010000283.1 GCA_030597775.1 Methanobacteriota archaeon
CCGAGGTCCAGTTCCCGTCGGGGTTGGACCAGAGGTCCTTGGCGGTGTCCAGGTCTATCCACACCTTGGGGGTGCCCTTGTAGGCGTTCCAGTACGCCACGTCCTCGTCCTCGATGGTCTGGAGGTCCATGGGGAAGGGCGCCTCCCAGTCGAGGCAGCTCACGGTGTCGTGAACACCCGGGATGGGTGGCAGCAGGGATGGGTCGTAGGCCTTGCCGGCCAGGTCCACGATGCCGACGACCACAAGGTCGACGGATCCCTTCTCCAACTGGTACCTGTCGTTGACGGTGGTGTATTCCACGGTGAGCGTATCACCGGGACCGACACCCAGCTGGTTGGCCGTCCAGTTGTTCACCAGGGCCTGGAGGGTGCCGGCCTTGGGCTCGGTCCTCGGGGACGAGCCGTTCCATCTCCAGTCCTCGAAGGCCTTCCTGTCCCTGGCAAAGTCCAGGCCAGAGACCGTTGAGTAGGATAGGTCCGCACCATTGGGTCCCACGAGCCTGTCGACGAAGTATGTCAGGGTGGGCGACCAGGAGAAGGTCGTCGCACCCAGGGCAGGCTCGAGATGGCCCTGGAGGAAGATGCGGTCCGAGGTGAGCACGCTCCAGCCCCTCGGGGAGGGTTGGATGGTAAGCTCGATGGACTCGGCCCCCACGATGATGTCGAGCAGTTCCTCTGACCGAGAGAGGAACCCGGTCTCCTTGTCGGTGCCCACGATGTCCCTGTTCTTGTACTGGAACACCGCGGCGTTGACCTTCTGACCCACGTCGAGAAGGTCCTGGGCATCGTCCATGTTCATGAAGACGGATGAGGATGGTGTGCGCTTGGCCTCCAGGTCAAGCCTGCCAAGACCGGTGTTGTCGAAGATGCTGCGCACCTTGAAGGTCGACTCCACGCTGGAGTCCTCGCCGAAGAGGAACAGGAAGTCCCCCCCGAAGCTGGGGTTCGGCACACGCAGGGTGATCCTGTCGCCCTCCCTTACCCCGGCCTGGTCCGCCAGGTAACGGTTGATGGCGACCTCGCCAGTCCCTATGTTGGCGGTGCGCTTGTCCCCGTTCTTGTAGAAGGAACCCATTCCGTAAATGGTGTCCGAGAAGCCGAAGAGCATGACCTGGCCGTCCCGCTGGCCAGACCTCTGACATGTGACAGTGGCCGGGACCGTCAGCAGCAGGGCCTCCTTCCTCACCTTGTCCATCCAATCGGGGTAGATGAACAGACGGGTGAAGTATCCGGTCTCCACCGGTTGGACGGCCCTCAAGGTCCCGTCGATGCCTGGCAACGACTCCGTGGCGGTGGTCATCACCATGGCGTCCATGGAATCACCGACGACCAGGGCACCGGCGATCACAGCGGTGGCCAGGGAGGCCGTGAGCGCCACGGTCAGGCCCTGCTTGAGATGACCCCTGGCGGACCTGTAGGCCGCGCGGGCCAGCAGCCTGCGCTTCCAAAGGGTCCAGACCGCGGGAGCGGCGGCTAGCATGACAAGGAGTATACCAGCCAGGGTCTCATAGCCAGAGCTCATCGTCACGTCCATGCAAGAGGACCTTTATTTAAACTACCCTTTCGCTGGCCATTTTGAGAACGGGGAACTGGATGGTAGTCTTTATAAGGGGAATGCAGAGTATAATCCACCATGGACCAACCCATGGTATCACTGGTGACCGATTTCGGTCACACGGAGTACTTGGCTGCCATGAAGGTGGCCATCTGGCGCGCGTGTCCCGAGTGCAGGGTGGTGGACTTCTACCACGACGTGCTCCACGGAGCCCTGCTCCAGGGCGCGCACCTCCTGGTGAAGGCGGTCGCCGAGATCCCCGACGCCGTGCACCTTGTGGTGGTCGATCCGGGTGTGGGGACGGACAGGAGAGCCCTGGTGGTTCGCACCGACGGGCTCACCCTGGTGGGACCCGACAACGGCATCCTCGAGCCGGTCACCAGGGGCACCAACGACCTGGAGGTTCGTGAGATCTCCTTTCCGGCCGAGGGCGCCAGCCCCGTGTTCCACGGCCGTGACCTGTTCTCCCCCGTGGCCGCGAGGCTCGCCAGGGGTGGCGACATAGGGAGCATCGGCAGGAAGGTCCCTTCACTGATGGCGTTGCCCAGTTACGGTTTCGACCGCTTCGGGGACAGGGTGATGACCAGGGTGGTCCACGTGGACGTGTTCGGAAACGTCCAGACCCCCGTGCCAGTGAAGGCGGTGGCGGACCTGGTGGACAGCGATCGCAAGGTGACGGTCTGGATCGCGGAGGATGCCCACGAGGCCCGGTTCGTCCGGACCTACGGCGAGCTTGACCTCGAGGAGCTGGGTGTGCTCATCTCGTCCTCGGGCCATCTCGAGGTCGCCCTGAGGGAGGGGCCCGCCGCCATGCTCCTGGGTTCCCGCATCGGCGACGAGATCGCCATCGACGCCGAGTGAGCGAAGGTCTGATTAGGCCTCCATACGTTACTTGCCAAGAGGCAGGGCCATGCATGCTGAGAAGAAGGAGACGAGGGACTTTTCGTTCGAGATGGAGTGGTTGGAGGACCTGGCCTTCAACGTCAAGTGGGATTTCTACGACGCTCCCGACATGTGCATGGACGAGCCCCCGTCCATGGGGGGCTCGGGCAAGGGTCCCAACGCGGCCCGGGCCATCGTCGCCGCCGTGGGCAACTGCCTCTCCGCGTCGCTGGTGTTCTGCCTCCAGAAATCGAGGGTGGACCTGGGGGACGTCAAGGTCCGATGCCACGGTCAGCTCACCCGCAACGAGCGTGGACGTCTGAGGCTGACCTCCATCAAGATCGAGCCCGTCGTGCAGTTACCGGAGGAGGACCTCAAGAAGATGGAGCGTTGCCTCGGGATGTTCGAGGACTTCTGCATCATCACCCAATCGGTGAGGGGGGGCATACCGATCGATGTCCAGGTCTACCGTGACGATGGCGAGGGGAACGAGGCTCCCGTCGATATGCCCGAGTAGGACAGGCACAGGCCCTCCACTATATATGGAATTGACATCATTCATTGACAATTCCATATATGTGTGTCCAGGTCGGACGGGATCGGTCACGGATCCGGTCATCCTGGATGATGGAATGGATGATGGCTGCCCACCGTCGCAATCCTTTTCGGTAACCTCCACTATTACGGGGTCCCCAAGGTGACGCTCATGCAGGACCCGAGATACGACAAGCTGGCAGACGTGCTCATCAACTACTCCACCGAACTCAAGGAAGGCGAGAAGATCCTCAGCGAGGCCATCGACATCCCGCCAGAGATGGTCATCTCCCTCATCCGGAGTGCCGACAGGGCTGGCGGCACCCCCCTGGTGACCCTCAAGTCCAACGTGGTGTTCCGTGACCTGTTCAGACATGCCACCGAGGAGCAGATGAAGCTCATCGGCGACATCGAGAAGTACCGGATGGAGAAGATGGACGCGTACATCGGCCTGCGGGGCTCGTACAACATCTCCGAGACCTCCGACGTGCCATCTGAAAGGATGAAACTGTACCAGGGCCACTGGCTCAAGCCCG
>JAUVRF010000225.1 GCA_030597775.1 Methanobacteriota archaeon
GGACCAGTTACGTCGACTACGCGCTCTACATGGGCCTGAAGGCGGGCCAGGCGCCTGAACTGGTCGGTGCCGCCACGGGGCTCTTCAAGCTCTACATCGCCTCCTCCACCGGGGACCTGCTCGTACGCGACCGGAAGGAATGGGCGGACCTCCTGGCAGCCCCCCTCGAGGCGGGTGGGAGAACGGTCATCCATGCCGAGGACCAGCAGGCCATCGACGAGGCGGAACCCACCGGCGAGGAGCTGGAGAGGCATCATATCGCCAGACCTCCGTTGGGAGAGGCAAGGGCGGTGGAGCAGGTCGGCAAGGTAGCGATGACCACTGGCGCAGCAGGTCACGCCCACGTGGCCCACGTGAGCTGCAGGGAGGCCCTGGCTGCACTCCAGTCGACCGGGATGTCCGCCGAGGTCTCGCCCCATCACCTCTTCTTGGACCTGAGGAGGGAGGATCTGGGGGCCCGGGGCAAGGTGAACCCGCCACTGCGGACCGATGCCGACAGGGCGGCCCTTTGGGCCGCCCTTGCCGATGGCGGGATACCCATCATGGCTTCCGACCACGCCCCCCACACCCAGGAGGAGAAGGCACTCCGGTTCGAGGATGCCCCCTCGGGCATACCTGGCGTGGAGACCATGGTGCCCCTTGCCATGGCCCAGGTAAAGAATGGCCGTATCCCGCTGGAGCGGCTTGTCGACGCGGTCTCGGTGAGACCCGCCGCCTTCCTCGGACTGTCCCCCAGGGGATTGGAGGTGGGCAACGAGGCCCATCTGGCGGTGTACGACCCCAAGCGGGTCTGCAAGGTCCGGGAGGACGACCTCCACCATCGGTGTGGCTGGAGCCCCTACGACGGGGTGGACGCCATCTTCCCGAACCTGGTCGTGGGCCCCATGGGCGTGCTGGTGGACGACGGGGTGTTCCAGCAGACCCGGCCCGCTGGCAGGTACGTGGGGCTCTCGCTGGAGGAGCTTGTCACTTCGGACCCGGTCACGGGCGCCATCAACCCTTCCGGGTGATGACGACCACTGCCTCGCCGACGGTCAGCGTGTCCACAGCGTGACCGTGGGATATCCATCCGGACCTCACGGTGACGTGTTCGGTGGTGAGGGTCACCTCCTCGCCGGTGGACAATTGGATCTTCCATCCTCCCGACCTGAGGGCCTGGGTCGCCTCGGCTGCATCCGCCTCGGAGATGATGGTGGCGATCTCCTTGGCCGCGGCCCGGAACTCCGGACCCAGCTTCGCGTGGACCGGCTTGAGGGCCCGGGGCTCCTCATGGAGGGTCGGGTCCTCCCGAGCGAATCCCAGCTTGTCGGTCACCAGGGCCGACCGGAGGTCCACCGACGCCGCCGTCGCTCCCTCCTGGGTGGTAAGGACCTGGACCTCCGCCAGGGGTTCATTTAGCGCCAACCCCGCCTCGGACTTCCACCGGCGAACCGATGCGGCGATCTCCTTGACGAACTCGCCGACCCGCCTCGCCTCCTCGTCGAACACCATGGGCTCGGGGAATGACGAGACGTGAACGCTCGGGGCACCCTCCACGTCGAGATACAGGTCCTGGTAGACCTCCTCTGTGACGAAGGGCAGCAACGGTGACAGCAGCTTGGTGACTGCCAGGCCAACGGTCCGCAGGACGGCGAACACGGCGGGGTCGTCACCGGAGTACATCCTGGCCTTGACCAGCTCGATGTAGTGGTCGGCCAGCTCGTGCCAGATGAAGTACTCCACGTCCCTCATGACGGGGGCGAAGTCGAATCGGTCGTACGCATCCCGGGCACGCGTGATGAGGGTGGACAGCTTGTCAAGGGTCCACAGGTCCACAACGTTGGTGGGCTGGCTATCGAAGGCGCCCCCGGGAGCCTTCGCGATGGCCGAGCCGATGAACTGTTGCACGTTCCAGAACTTCTGGATGAAACGCTTGCCCCGGACCAGGTCCTGGGGCTTGAAGTTGTTGTCCTGGCCCAGTGCGCACAGGGCGGCCAGGTACCTCATCACGTCGCCACCGAACTCCTCAAGGGTCTCGAGGGGGTCGATGACGTTCCCCAGGGAGGCGTGCATCGGCGTGCCGTCCGAGGACAGGATGAAGCCGTCGATCATGATGTCGGTCCAAGGCCTGTTCTCGAACAGGAGGTGGGAACGGAGCAGAGAGTAGAAGGCCCAGGTACGGATGATGTCGTGGGCCTGGGGACGAAGACCGGTCGCGAAGTACTTACGGAAACGCTCCTCGTCCCGCTTCCAGTACGTTATGTACGCTGGCGCCATCGAGCTGTCCATCCAGGTGTCGCACACGTCCTGGCAGCCCTTGAGGGCACCCCCGCACTTGGGGCAGAGCGGTACGGGCGGCTCGTCCACGGTGGGGTCCACGTAGCACTGCTCCTCCTCCGCGAGGACGACCTCGCCGCACGCCTCGCACTCCCACAGGGGTATCGGGGTGGCGAAGTAGCGCTGACGGGAGATGACCCAGTCCCACTCCAGGGAGTTGACCCAGTCATCCAACCGCTGGCGCATGTGCTCGGGGTACCAGTTGAGCTCGTCGGCACGGTCCATTACGGCCCGCTTGTGGTCCATGGACCTCATGAACCACTGGGGCATTCTCAGGTACTCGACGGTGTGATGGCATCTCCAGCAGGAACCGACCGACTGGAGGGTGGGCTCCTGACCGACGAGAAGGCCTGCCTCGTCGAGGTCGACGATTATGGCCGCCTTGGCCTCATCCACTGTCATGCCCTCGTACTTGCCGGCAAGGTCGGACATCCGTCCCTGCTCGTCGATGGCCATCTCGAACTCCAGGCCGTGCTTGAGGATCCAGGAGAGGTCCTCCTTGTCGCCGATGGAGCAGATCATGACGATGCCCGTCCCCTTCTCCAGGTCAACGGCCTCGTCCTCGATGACGGGCACCCTCCGGTTGTACAGCGGGGTGAGGAAGTGCTTGCCGACGTACTGCTTCACCCGGGGGTCCCGGGGGTGGATGGCTATCATCTGGCAGGTGCACAGCAGCTCGGGGCGGGTGGTGGCGATGACCACATCCTCCCCGGTCTCCTCCACCTTGAAGATGATGTTGTTGTACTTGCTCTCACGGTCCTTGTACTCGACCTCGGCCTCGGCCAGGGCGGTCAGGCACCGTGGGCACCAGTTCACGGGGAAGGTGCCCTTGTAGACCAGGTCCCTCTTGAACATCTCCAAGAAGCTGATCTGGGTTATGCGCCGGTAGTAGGGCGCGTCGGTCTGGTAGTACTGGGTCGGGTCCATCGAGCATCCCAGTATGGTGAACTGGTGGGTGGCTTCCTCGATGTTCTTGGCCGCGAACTCCCGGCATTTCTCCACGAACTCCCGCCTGCCGATGTCCAGTCTGGTGATGCCCAGCTGCCGCTCGACCCGCTCCTCGATGGGGATGCCGTTGGTGTCGAAGCACAGCGGGAACATGACGTTGTAGCCCTGGAGCCGCTTGTACCGGGCGGCGGTGTCGATGTGGGAGTAGTGGACGGCGTGGCCCACGTGGAGCGCACCCGAGGCGTATCGTGGGGGATTGTCCACTACGTACGGGAGGCGTTGGGATTCGAGGCTGTCGTCGAACCTGTATATCTCCTCGTCGAGCCACCACTTATGCCATCGGGGCTCGACCGCCTTCCAGTCGTATGCTGCCATTCTGATACCTCCAGGTAGGTTCGGAACGAAAAAGGCCAACTCGTTAATATTGTTTTAGGTCGGAGGGATGGTTGATGGGGCCTGTTGCAACAAGGACGCGTCAGGGACCTGCACCTTGAGGGGAATGATATAAGTTTGAACAGTCATTAAGCAGATTCTGTTGGGACCCGAGGGACCGCTCTAGTGAGGAGGTGAATGCTTGGATGAAATGAAGAAGGGACTCGAGGGCGTCGAGGTGCTCACGACCAGGATCAGCTACATCGACGGTGACGAGGGGTACCTGGAGTACAGGGGCCACGACATCCGGGAACTGGCGGACCTGGATTACGAGACCGTCTCCTACCTTCTCCTGTTCGGGAACCTTCCCAGCGTGGATGAGCTGGCCGAATGGTCCTCGCGCCTCCGGGCGGAGCGGGCCATCGACGACAGCATGCTCGAGATCATCAGGACCTGCAACTTCAACATCGAGGTGATGGACGCCCTCCGCACCACCATATCCTTCGAGTCCCACTGCGACGTCGACCTCAAGGACAACTCCAAAGAGGCGAACGTCCGCAAGGCCATCA
>JAUVRF010000153.1 GCA_030597775.1 Methanobacteriota archaeon
CCAGCAGACCGATGGCATGCATCAGGCGTGTGGCAGGCTCCGCCTTCGCCTCCAACGCCAGGTCCAGGTCCTCGATCGCCTCCTCGGCCCTTCCGGTGTTTAGGAGGACCACGCCTCGGCGCATCCTCGCCTCCCTGTACTCCGGGTTCAGCTCCAGGGCCCTCTCGTAGTCGGCCAACGCCTCGTCCAGACGTCCCTCCCCCTCTGCCAGGGCACCCTTTGACGTCCAGAGGGCGTAGTTGTCGGGATCGGCCTCGAGGGCTTCCGCAAGCCAGGCGGGATCCACCTCGCCGCCCTCCGCATCGGAGGGGACCAGCACTCCCACCTTCGACCATGCGACGTAGTTCTGGGGATTTATTGTGATGATGCGGCGGTAGGTGGCCAACGCCTCGTCACTGCGACCCAGGTCCTCCAGCGTCTCCGCCTTCTCCTCCAGGGCCACCTCGCTGTCGGCCTTGATCCCGATGGCGACGTCGAAGAGCTCCAGGGCCGTCTCCTTGGAACCCTCCCGTTTCAGTATCCGGCCCTCCTCGATGTACGATTTGGTCAGGTATGGGTTGATGTCCCTTGCCTTGACCAGGTACTCCTTCGCCTGGAGGTCCTCCCCCGACCATTCCATCAGGAGGGCCAGGGTGAGCCACGCCTGGAAGTTGAAGGGGGAGACCTTGACCTCCGCCTCGTAACGTCCCACCATGCTCTGCATGCCCTCGGGGGTTGAGGTGGCCTCCGTCAGCAATCGTTCCTTGAGTGCCCAGACCACCTCGGCGTTGGGGTCCAACGAGAGGGCCCTGTCCAGGGCCTCGCAGGCCTTCACGACGTCACCGATGTCGGAGAGGCACTCGGCACGGAGGTACCATCCCGGCACATCGTTGGGTCTCAGGCGAAGGAGGCCGTTCACGGCATCCAGGGCCTCGTGGCACTGACCCAGCTCGTGGAATAGGAACGCCCGGTTCGTGAGGGCGTCGATGCTGGCCGGGTCCAGCTTGAGGGCCTTCGTGTACGCCTCCATGGCCTGCTCGTGCTCCCCGATGTGCCTGTGGGCCACGCCCTTGTTGCTCCACGCCCTGACGTCCTGCGGGTCCAGCTGCAGGACGCGATCGAAGCAATCAATGGCCTCCTCGTAGCGGGCAACGAGCTGCAGCGCCACGCCCAGGTTGTTCCAGGCGTTCACGTTGTTGGGGTTGGCCTCCACCGCCCTCTTGAGGGCGGAGATCTCCAGATCTATCGCCCCCAGCTCGGCGGCTGCTAAGGAGAGGTTGTACCAGTGGGCGGAGTTGCCAGGCTCCAGCTCTCCCGCCTTCTGGAGGGCATCTGCGGCCTCCTCGTACTCCCCCATCCGTATGCAGGCGATGCCGATGCCGGACCAGGCGTCCGCGTCCTTCGGGTCCTTGACGACCAGGGGGGCCAATCGCTCCAGCGCCCGCTCGGACATACCTCGGCGAGAAAGTTCGATGGCGGAGGCCAGCGCCTTCTTGCGCGCCACCTCCCCTGCATCGGGGACATCGCCCCGGGTCTGCATCCCTTGGCCCTCCTGAGACTGCCGAGGTAGCCATTGAGCTGACCTGTTTATAAGGCTTATGTCCTGATTTCTCTCCGTTGGAGAGGATGGCCGTCCTGCAATCGTCCCGAATACTGCTCCATGTACCGACTTGACGAGGGTGGAGGCCAACATGAACGAAGGCGTAAGGTATTTAACGCGTCCTTCCTTAGTCTAGACATTGGGTCCCATGGCACGATCCCGACAGAGGTTATCGTTCACCCTCATCCTTCTGATAGGCGTCGCTCTTTTGCTCTCCCTGGGAGCCGGAGCCGAGGGTGATGCCGACGTCATCACGTCCATCGACGTGAACTTCCATCATCTGGGGGACCATTGGGTGCCCACGTACCAGCCACAGAGCCCCGAGGGACTGGAGTACGAGAAGGACTTCCAGGTCTCGGCGGAAGTGGAGAACCCGGCCATCAAGATGTGGGTCCGGGGCCTGGTCCCGCCCCCCAACGTATCCATCGACTACGTGAAGCTATGGATCAACGGCCAGCTGCTAGGGTATATCAACGAGTACGCCATGGGCTCGGGGTCCATCTACGACGTGGACGACGAGGTGGAGATAGAGGTCAGCATCGAGGAGGGCATCCTCGTCATGGGGACCAATACCCTCAAGATCGTCACGGGCTGGGGCTCCTCCCCCACCGACAGGGACGACATCATGTTCTGGAACATCCGCCTGGTCCGCGCCAGGCCCCTGGAGGTCTCGTGCAACCTGCTGTCCCCCAGCCCGGGGGACGTGCACTACCCTGGACTCGACACCGAGCGTGTCTCCATCATCGTCTGGAACGACCGGCACGTGGACGCGCTCCAGTGGGTCCGCGTGACGGTGGACCCGGATGGAGCGAACACCGCATTCCGGTGGACCCAGAAGACCAACAGGTTCGTGCTCGAGAGCGGGGCCACCACCCACGCTCAGTTCCCGGTCGCGTGGTCCTTCTCCTCCAAGGACATCCTGAACAGGACGTGGGCGATCAGTGTCGACATGTCCTTCCGATGGACCTTCCCCACCGACGGCCCCATCGACATCAGGGTGGATGTCAGGGACGACCAGACGAAGATGCATGCCTTCGTCTTCGAGGAGGTGCTCGAGGTGCCCACCGAACTGGAGCTCACGGCCCCCGTCATGTTGACCGCCGCGGACCAGGGCCCCCTGGGACCCGGATCGTGGGTCCGTGGTGGCGAGGCGCTCTTCGTGACCGTTCCGCCCACCGTCTACAAGGGGTCCACCGACGTGTACCCACCGGAGGGTACCGTGTCCATCTCGTTGCTCTGGGAGGAAATGGAGGTCAAGAGGTCCGTCCAGAGCTCCGGTGGTGAATGGTCCGCTGACTGGCTTGTACCGATGCTGGTCCGGAGGACGGTCACGGTGCCCATCGAGCAGGTCGACCTGCCCATCGGTGCCGGGGCCCAGACCCCGGTCCGGGTGGCCCTGGAGGTCGACGGTCGCGGACCCTCATGGCTATCGATGGCCCCCCCAGATGGTGAATGGTTGCTCCAGCACACCGTGGAGGCGTGGGCCGACGTCACAGATAACGACGGTATCGGTGTGGACCCCTTCACCCTGGAGTTCCAGGTGTACGACCCACTCATCGAGGGGTGGGGTCCCTGGACCTCCGCCCGCCTCATCCTGGGCGGTGGCGCTGGATCCGCCGACAGGGGCCTGACCGTCCTGGTCCTTCCAGAGGGGGACGGCCACTCCATCCGCTGGCGGGCGTTCGACCTGGTGGGGAACGGGCCCACCCCGTCCTCCCACGTCACCTTCGGCATCGATGTCCAGGATATCGAACTGGAACCCATCTCCGTCAACGAGTGGAACCGCGGGACCGTGGCGTTCTTGAGCTGCATCGTGACCGACCCCCAGGGCGACACGGAGGGCTCTGGTGTGGACATATCCACCGTGGAGGTCAGCATCCTCGTTTCGGGCACCGATACCTGGACCGAGTGGAGCGCCCCCGATTCCGTCGTGGAGGTCGACGGCCTCACCGTGGTCCAGGCAACGGTCCAGGTGACGCTGGGCGAGGGGGGTGACAACTACGTCCGGTGGCGGGCGAGGGACCTTGCGGGCAACCCCATCATCGTCTCACCGCCCGAGACGCTCCTCGTGGATACCATGCCACCACGGATGGTCAACCACTGGCCCCGGAGCAGCACATTCGACATTCTCGATGAGGCCCGGGCGGTGGCCACGTTCACCGACGGCAACGGTTCAGGGGTCGACATGGACACCCTGGAGTATGCCATCAGTGGTGGTTCCGACAGCGCCTTCTCCGAATGGACACCCGCGATCGTCAGCGGGGATCCCGACGACCTGGTCCGGGCGGAGGTGGTCCTTGGGGACCTTCTGGGCCATGATAACTGGATCAGGTGGAGGGTGTCCGACCTCGCAGGCAACGGCCCCGTGGAGTTCGGGGCGTACCGACTCATGTTCAATCTGGGCCCAACCGCGGTCATCGCCAGTCCCTCCGATGGGACCGGCTTCGAGACGTCCGATGTGGTATGGTTCTCCGCCGCGGGGAGCTCGGACCCGGACCCGGACGACCAGCTCTCGTACCAGTGGTGGTCCGACATGGACGGCTTCTTGGGCTCCGGACCGGAGATCCGCGTCCCGCTCCACCCCGGCGAGCACCGGATCCGCCTTGTCGTGGAGGACGGTCAGGGAGGTGACCACATCGACGAGGCCTTCGTGGACCTTCGTGTGGTGGAACCCGCAACGGTGAAGGAACCCGTCTCACCATGGTTGATCCTGCTCATCATACTCATCGTAGTGGGGTCCATTGCCGCGGTCAGGGAGTGGAAGGCCCGAAAGCGGCGCAGGCTCGAGGGCCTGATATAGGCTCCAACGGCCCCCGATGGTCCCTTCTACCAGTGGGTCCACCATATGGAAACCCTTATTATCGGTTTGATGACATAGGGGGAAGGAGCCCCTGAGTATCCAGGAGATGTTTTATATGAGGTCAATGGAGGCCTTCGTCAAGATCGCGCGGCCGATGGGCTTGCCTCTCATCGGTCTTCTCATGCTCACCTTGGCTTCCCTGCTGATGGCGATGCCTGCTTTCGCGGAGGGCAACGGCGATGGTGACGCGGGCGATGACCTTGCGTCCGCCATCGAGATCGGTAGGGGGACCTGGACCGGCACCATCTTCCGCAACTCCACGGTGGAGGACCCGGCCGATTACTACAGGTTCCCCTTCCCAGGGGGGGCCGTGGTCGCGGCTAGGGCGGTCCTCGACGAGACCTCGACGACCCACTTGGACGTGAACTTCCGCGTGTTCGACCTGGACCTTCACCAGGTCATCTCCCTGGACTTCCCACAGCTGGGTTCCGAGGAGACCTTCGCGGCCCTCACCAACGACCTTGTAGAGGGGCCCGACTACTACTTCGCCATCAGTTGGGACGGCTCGTCCCTCGTTGACTTCCAGATCAACTACACGCTGTTCGTGAACCATTCCGACTTCACCCAGGATGACGCCCTCTCCGGTGGGGATGCACCTGCATCCTACGAGGGGGCCTTCCTCCTGGTCGAGGGTGTCCACAGCGGTAGCGTGGGTGGCTCGGACGTTGGCTGGGAGTTCGACCACAATGCCGACGGCGGAGACATGTTCGTCCTTTCCCCGGAGGAGGACCGGTTCGTCAAGGTGACCATAACCCTGGACTGGAAGTCCACGTTCCGTGACCGGAGCCTGGTCCTGGCCCTGGAGAACTCCACCGGTGGTGTGCTCGACCTTGTCGGTATCAACGAGGAGGGCGCCTCGGAGGTGATCAGGTTCTTCCCGAAGACCCAGGATGATGTCTACCTCAACGTCACCTCCACCTCCGTGATCAACAACTACACCCTGAGGATCGTCTTCGAGGTCC
>JAUVRF010000267.1 GCA_030597775.1 Methanobacteriota archaeon
ATCCCGCGCCCGAGCTTGGGTACCTTCCATTCGTCATCGTCCTGGGCCTCGTGGTCGTCGTCGCCCTGGTCCTGTTCTACCCCGTGTGGCGCAAGGGCGATGTGGAGCAGTAGAGGGAAGGGATGTTCCGGACCTTTTTTCGTGGAGGGCAAATCCTCTTATAGCGTCAGCCCATCCGACCCTTCGTGCAAATCACGTTCCTTGGAGGAGCGGGCGAGGTCGGTCGCCTGGCCATGATGATGGAGGTGGCGGGGAATCGCCTGCTCTTCGATTACGGTTTCACGGCCTCGAAGCCACCGGCCTTCCCCGAGAGGGCCCCTCCGATGGACGCCCTCTTCGTCACCCACTGTCATCTGGACCACTCGGGGCTGGTACCCGAGGCGACCCGGAGGCACATGGCCCCTGTCCACACCACAAACCTCACCTCCGAGATCTCGGAGATGCTGTGGTACGACAGCATCAAGATCGCGAACATAGAGGGCAACGTCTTCCCCTTCAAGAGCGAGGACGTCAAGATGGCCTTCCGGTCGATAGAGCCCATGGATTTCGGCGACGAGGTGGAGATGATGGGCGCGACGGTGCGTGCCCACTCCGCCGGCCACATCCCGGGTGCGGTCATGTTCGAGGTGGTCTCGGACGAGGTGAGCCTCTTCACGGGCGACCTCAACAACAGGGCGACGCGCCTGGTGAACGGGGCCCGTCCAGTTCCCTGCCGCAACCTGTTCATCGAGGGCACGTACGCCGGTCGGGAGCACCCGGACCGCCACGAGCTGGAACTCGAGCTCCTGGACCGTATAGACGACGTCGTGTACAGGGGCGGCCACGTGATCCTGCCCGCCTTCGCCGTGGGCAGGTCCCAGGAGCTCATCCTCATGCTGGAGGACTCGGGACACGAGGTCTGGTTGGACGGCATGGGCAAGCGGGTCTCCCGGTCCTACCTGGACAACGGCCACTTCCTGAGGTCCCGGGGCAGTATGCGGGCGGCCGACCGCCAGGTGAGCTATGTGAAGTCCGAATCAGGTCGGGACCGGGCAAAGGAGGCGGACGTCATCGTCACCACCTCGGGGATGCTCGAGGGAGGTCCCGTGGGCAGTTATCTCCGAGCCTTGGCGGGCGACCCCAAGAACGCGGTCTTCCTCACCGGTTACCAGGTGGAGGGCACCAACGGCCGCTTGCTGATGGACGACCGGGTCGTAAAGCTGGATGGGGATGTCATCAAGGTGGATGCGGAGTTGGAGTACTTCGACTTCTCTTCCCACGCGGGCCACTCGGACATAGTCAGGTTCATCAAGCAATGCGACCCGGAGACGGTGGTCGTGATGCACAGCGGCCATCCGGAGCAATTGGCCGAGGACCCGGAGCTGGAGGGTTACGAGTTCATCCTGCCCGAGACGGGCAAGCCCTTCACCCTGCCCGGGTGAGGTCCTCGGGTCCCTGTGTGCCCTTTTGTGGTGCCGACCTTTCCACGGGCTCGTCCCCCAACCTCACGTACAGCGTGACCAGGCCAAGCAGACCTATGGCGACCATGACTATCAGGCCGCTGGTGGCGATCTCGTACACCGCCGACAGGATGATGCCCAGGACCACCGCGAGCACCGAGAAGGCGATGGCGGCCAACATGGTGTCCCGGAACGACAGGCGCAGCTGGAACGCCGTGATGCCGGGAATGGCCAGGAGTGCGCTCACCAGGATTATGCCTATGACCTTTATCGAGAGCACTATGGTGACGGCCACCAGGATGTCGAAGATGATGGTAAGGCCCCGGACGGGCAACCCCGAGAGGCGGGCCGCGTCCTCGTCGAAGGTGATGGAGAGGAGCTCCTTGTAGAACACGATGATGAACACCAGGATGACCCCGCCCAGCAGGAACGTCACAGCCAGCTCCGTCCTCGTTATCGTGAGCACGTTGCCGAACAGGTAGCTGAAGAGGTCCACCTGGAAGCCGTCCGCCATGCTTATGATGATCAGTCCCAGGGCGAACCCCATGGCCGTGATGAGGGCGATGGACGCGTCCGACTCGGCGATGCCCCTGCGCCTGAGGTAGCCGATGCTCAGCATGGCCGCGATGGACACGATGAGGGCCGTGAAGAGGGGAAAGCCGGTCTCGCTGCCGAAGAATAGCCCGAGGGAGACCATGTAGACGCCGATGGCCACCCCGCCGAAGGATACGTGGGCGATGCCGTGGCCTATCATGGCCTCCTTGCGAAGGAGGATGAAGACGCCGACGGCGGCGCATGCGACCGCGGCGACGGCGCCTCCCAGCAGCGCCCGCTGGGAGACCCCGTACTCCAGCAGGTCAAGCAACCCCTGGTCAACCACGGTCGGCACCCCCACCGTGGTCGAACTGGCAAGTGTGCTCGTGGAACACGAAGGTGAAGTGGTCCCCGTAGGCCTTCTTGAGGAACTCGCCCTCGTCCAGCTCGGGTGTGATGGGGGCGAAGTGCACGTGGCGATTGACGCAGACCACCTTGGACATCTGGCAGAACACCGTGGCCAGGTCGTGGGATATCATCAGGATGGTCGTGCCCTTCTCCCTGTTGACCTCCGCAAGCAGGCCGTAGAACTCCTCCTGGGTCTGCAGGTCGACGCCGGCGGCGGGCTCGTCCAGGATGAGCAGGTCCGGATGTCTCACCAGGGCCTTCGCGACGAAGACCCTCTGCTTCTGGCCCCCGGACAGGTGACCTACCCTCCTGTCCCTGATGTCCTCCAGCCGCATGAGGGCCAGCGCCTCATCCACACGTTCCCAGTCGTGAGGGCGCAGGGGCCTTCCAAGGGTCTCCCGGCGCAATCGGCCAAGGCCGACCAGCTCCCGGACGGTCATGGGGAAGTTCTCGTCGAAGTCCGTGGCGTCCTGGGAAACGTAACCGACCCGCTTCCAATCCCTGAAGGAGCCGACCGGGCTGCCGAAGATGCTGATGGACCCCCGCTCCAGGGGCAGAAGACCGAGGATGGCGTGGACCAGGGTGGTCTTCCCGCCCCCGTTGGGGCCGACAACGCCCACGTAGTCCCCGACCTCGACGGTGAAGTCGGCATCCTCGATGATCCTCTCACCACCTCGCACGATGGACACGTCACGGATCTCGATGGCAGCCGTCATCCCTCTCCACCTCCTCTTCCTCCCCCCGGTCCATTTCCATGTCAGTCCTCAGCGCCCAGTCCCTCGGCCAGGCTCTCCAGGTTCGCCTCCATCTGCTGGAGCAGGTCCATGTCGTCGACGGGGCCCAGCATGAAGTAGAGGTTCAGGATGGCAACCTCCCGCCCCGTCCTGGCCTCCAGCTCGTCCTTGAGGGTAATGGCGTAGTCGTCGGAGTAGATGGGGTCCACGAAGACCGAGTCGATGCCGAGCTCCTCCATTAGGGTGACGAGATCGGCGATGGTGGCCGCCGATGGTTGCTCGTCGGCGGAGATGCCTATCACGCCGTGCTGCTCGAAACCGTACCTGTGGGCGAGGTAGCCGTATGCCTCGTGGGAGACGATGATGGTGTCGAAGGTCGAGTTGGACAGGCGCTCCTCGTACTCCGTGTCCAGGGCCTCCAGGCGCCCACGGAAGACCTGCCAATTGGAGGTGTAGGCGGCCTCGTTGCCGGCGTCCGCCTCCACGAGGGCCTCGTAGACCGCGAAGGCCTGCTGGAGGGCCGTGTCGGGACTTATCCACGTGTGGG
>JAUVRF010000527.1 GCA_030597775.1 Methanobacteriota archaeon
CGCTGCAAGCCCCTCATACAGGTTCTTGACTATCTCTTTCTGGGCCTCCGCCAGCTCCTTGACCTGTGTGGACAGCTTGTCAATGTACTTTGAGTCAGCATCGGTGAGCGTCTTCGAGGCCTTCACGGCCTTGACCTCTCTCCTCCCCGCTTCATCCAGCATGGCTAATCCTCGAACGTATCTGGTCCCAAGCCTCTCAGCGTAGCCTGCATCCTCCGGGTCGACATTCAATAGTTCAGAGGTGAGCCTTGACGTTGTCCCGGATATCCTCTTATGGGCGTAGGCATGGGTCTGGGCGGCAAGCTCAACGGCCGCGTCATCGCCCGCACATGCTATCGTCAGTGCAGCGCCCCCGGTCATGACGCCGACCCTCTTAAGCCTCGTGGAGTCGACCCTGGACACCTCGTCGAAGGACGTATGATGGAACTGGTCAGCGCTTCCGAACATGACGCTGGGTATCCCGAAGGCCTGATCTGCAAAGCAGACGTGGTCGGAGCCGCCGGAGTATCCCTTGACCCTGTAGTTCAGCCCGTAGGGCCAACCCTCCAGCGAGTGGCCCCTGGTGTCGTCGGCCACATCCTCGAGCATCCCGATGAGGAGGGCGTTCAGGTACGACGGCGTCGAGTCCGGGGCGCAGGTGAGGTTCATGGGCCCACCGACGGTGACGGGGTGCTCCCCCACCATGTCGAGGTTGATTGTCGCATGAACGCCCTTCAGCTCGTCCTCATGGGCGTGCATCCACGCGTATGTTCCGTTGAACTCGGGGATCCAGAGGAAACGTATCGTCCTCTTCGGAGCCTCGATCCTGCCGGAATCGATCAGGGCCATTATGGCGCGGGCGACCTCGATGAGGACTCCGCTTCCGGAGGCATTGTCGTTCGTGGAGGTCTTGGGGTGGCAGAGATGGCCCTGAAGTATGATCTCCTCCTCGGGCTTCTCGGTCCCAGTTATCTCGGCGTTTACGACATCCAGGTAGCCGTCGTAGAGCTTGGCATCCGTCTTGCAGTACACCTTCACGGTCTCCCCCGCGTCCAGGTGTCCCTTTATCATCTGATACTGGCGGTCGCTGATGCAGAATCCGAAGGTCACCTTGTCACGGTCCTTCTGACTCGGCCAGATGCCGTTGTACTGCACTAGGTCGGGATACTTGGAGGCCCTGTTCCAGGAGGGATGATGGATCGTCCCCAGGGCTCCATGCTCCACAGCCTTGACGTGCGAACTCCTAGCCCCTCCCGTGACAATAGCGATCTTTCCAGCGACGTCCTTCCCGACGTAGTCCTCGTCACTGGTCCCCGCGCCGACGTCCACGACCTCCGCCGTAACATCCGCGCTGTTCGAGTGGGTGGCGAGGCAGAGGGGCTGCTCATCGAAACGGCCCAGAAGCAGGTTCCGGGGCTCCACCATCCTGATCTCGGCCTCCGTGGCAGACCAGGAGATGATGGCGTCATGAGTCCAGTACTTCGTCTTACCATCGGATGGGAATTGCTCGATCTCGACCTTGGATAGGCCGATCTTCTTAAGCTGCTCCTTGACGTACACCGCGGCATCGTGGAAGCCGGGGCTGGCCTGCACCCTGTGATACTTGGCTATGTCAAGGGTGTATTCCTTGGCTATCTTTCCCGAGAGTTCGTCAAGCAGGAGATCCATGTATCTATTCATTATATCCACTCTTTCTGCGGATACTATGCGCTCTACAGTAAAGAATTATTCGAGGAATAAGGCAAAAGAGTGGCCGATTGAGAGGGCGCCGTTTCATGGACTGCCAGAAAACATTCTCATTATCTCGGAAAAGAAGGGATGAAGTCGGGAGACAGGTGTCTCCACATATGGTTATGTTCGAACCCCATCTCACTCGCCAGTCTGCGGTGTGTACGGCTTACATAAAAAAAGGTGTTGCTATCACCTGACCGGTGATGTTGTCCTCAGGTCTACGTTGGGATTGCCGCCACAATCTTCTGAATTATGGCCTTCACGCAGACGGCGCCTTCACTCCGGGGGTTGACTTCCTTACCC
>JAUVRF010000438.1 GCA_030597775.1 Methanobacteriota archaeon
GCATCAGGTACGACGCCTCGATCCAGGTGTCGGTGGTCTCGGGCATGTAGTAGATGACCAAGGTCACCCAATCCAGGATTGGGGGTGCATCGTCGGCCAGGTCCCGGGTCATGTTCACCCGCCACCTGACCTGGTTGCCCCCCCATGGGATGGGCGAGGTCGTGCCGGGCTCTGCCGGATGCCAGGTCGTGCCGTTGTCCCCGGTCACCTCGAAGGTCATGTTCTCCATCTCGTAGCCCCAGTAGGAGAGACCGATCTTCGTCAGTTCGTGTCCGGTGAACATCTTGCTGGTGTAGGTGGCCTCGGTAACGTTCTCGGCGAGGCCGATGGAACCGAAGGAGAATATGAAGTTGTCCGGATCGGTCAGCTCGGGGTCGTAATCGGCGAAGTCCTCATCGGTGTCCACATCCATCGTGTCGTTCTCCGACCTGTCGGCATGCTCTGGGAAGCGCCAGTAGTAGAATCCCTTGAAATCGCCCTCGGTGACCCGTCCCGTCTCGGGGGGGTCGTTGGGGTTCTGCATCGCGCTGTACTTGCCAGGCACGTATATGTTCTGCCCCTGGTGGGGTATGGACTCCATCTGTTCCACGATGATGCTCTTGGCATCCTCCGGCATCGAGATGTAGACCTCGTCGCTGTCCCAGGGTATCTCCCAGTAGCTCCTGTCCACAACGCTGAGCATGTCGCGGGCCTCCCTCTGGGGGGTGTCGGGGTCGTCGCCCTGGACCATGATCATCTGATGGAACACGGTAGTGCCGATGGTATAGTCGGCAGGCGGGCATTCGGCGTCCTCGGCCCCGGCAGGGAGAGTGCTGGCCCAAGGTCCCGCCAGCATGGAGATGAGGATGACCATGAAGAGCAGGGATGGGAGCCTGCTTGCCCTACCATTCCCTATTATCGCCCGATACAGGAAATCACCTGGCACCTATATTCCATCGGTATCGTAAGACGCGTTAAATACCTTTCTCCATTGCCTGCGAAGAAGCACGATATCAGGGAAGGTCGCAGTGGAGCCAGGACCCTGGGGTGTGCATAAGTTTTATCTCCTCCCACCTGCTGCGCTCCTTGCCGAACATGGCCCTTGCTGGTCCGTGTTGGGCATGGTGGTTGATAGGTCACAGGTCCTCCGGTTGAACACTGCAAAAGCCGAGGAGACCGAGAGCCTCGTGCTTGAGTCGGAGGCGAGGAAATGAGCAAGGTAGGAAAGATCGATCTGGACACTTTCGAGTCCTTCATCCGGGAACGCCTGGGAAGGAAGGACGACAGTGTGGTGGTCCCACCCCTCACGGGAGTGGATGCTGGAGTTATCGATATCGGGAACGACAAGGTCCTCATCATCGCGGAGGACCCGATCTTCTCGGTGCCGGGGCAGCCCCTTGAGATGTTCGGATGGTACACCGTCCACATCGGCGCCAGCGACGTGGCGGTCATGGGGGTCAAGCCAAGGTACATGACGTACACGCTGCTCATGCCTCCCGAGACCCCGGACGAGGACTTCCGGACCATCATCGACTCGATCCACGAGAACGCCGATGACCTGGGCATCGCGATCGTGGGAGGTCATACTGGATATTACCCGGGGTTCATGGCCCCCACCATCGGTGGTATCACCGTGTTCGCGGTCTGTGGCAAGGACGAGTACATCACTCCCGCCGGGGCCCGGGCAGGTGACGATGTACTGCTCACAAAGGGTCCGGCCGTGGAGGCCGCTGGGATCCTGGCCGCGCTGCAGCCCGAGAAGCTGTCCGCATATCCCCCCGAGCTGGTGGAGAGGGCCAAGGCCAAGTGCAAGGAGATGACCGTTGTCAAGGACGCCCTGACGGCGATGGAGGCCGGCGGGGTGCACGCGATGCACGACGCCACCGAGGGCGGCGTCCGTGGCGGCCTCTTCGAGATCGCCAGCGCCAGCGGCGTGGGCATGGAGATCGACGAGTCGCTGTTCGTATACCCCGAGGAGATCCACATCGTTGCCGAGGGCTTCGATTTCGACCCCATAGATGCCATAGCCGAGGGCTCGCTGCTGCTCACGGTCGACCCGAGCCATACCCCGGCCGTCCTGTCGGCCCTTGATGGCGTGGACATCGCCGCATCCGTGATAGGCAGGTGTACCGATGACGGGGCCGTGCGCACCATCAAGCGACGCGACGGCTCGGTCGAAAGACTCTACATTCCCGAACAGGACCCGTTCTGGCCCCTGTTCTTCGAGGCGCTTGGCGCATAGGCTCTGGCAGATGGGGGATCGAAAAAAGGAAAGGTGGTCCCAGGCTTCCACCTGGGACCGGATGATGCCGGCATGGACACTGCCGGCGGTTGGGAATGCTGGAGCGTCGGCTCAGCATTCTCGGTCGTACTTGACGGCAGCCTTGATGACTTCCATCTCTGCGTCGCTATACTCGGTGATCTTGTGTACTTCGGCCGAATGCTTGTTGGCCTTCTCGAAGAGTTCTTCCTCCGTTCGGGCCTTCGCTACGTAGTCGCATTTCAATCCCACATCGCTGCA
>JAUVRF010000023.1 GCA_030597775.1 Methanobacteriota archaeon
AGAAGGCGATCATCAGAAGGACCATCATGAACGTGAACTCCACGAAGTTCATGATTATCTCCTCGGGGGGGTGGTTCTCCAATGCCAGCCTGACGAAGATAAGCAGTGTCCCCGCCGTTATCAGCAGGCCCACCATCCGCTGGCGCATCGCCGTGTACAGGTAGAAGTCCTTGTGGGCCCCCTTGATCCTCGACCCGAGACGCAGATGGATGAACCAGGGAATGACCAGGAGGGGAACGGTCACGATGGCGACCGAGACGAACCTGAAGAGGCGGTCGAAATCCAGATCATCGCTGACCCAAGGATTGAGACTTATGTATATGGCAACCACGAAGCTGAACAGTATCTGCCAGACCACGGCGGTCCTGAACCTCTTCCAGGGGAAGGTCTTCTCGACGGAGGGTTCGTCCAGCAGGATGGTCTCGGTGTCGAGGGCACTGTGGATGTTGAACATCCACATCATGATCTTGTCCTCCAAAGCCTCACGGGCCGTGACGTCCTGGACCTTCAACAGGAACTGGGGTATTATGCCGACCACCATCATGCAGAGGGTCCCCATGAGGCCGAACCCACCGACCATGACGACCACAACGGCGGCGGTCGTTCCTAAGAATGTGCGGAAGAAGTAGAGCACCAGGCTGATAGCCAGGTCCAAGCCCTCGAGGTCATTGTCCGAACCATCCTCGGGGTCGTCTATCCCGGTATCGATCATTCCCAAGGCATCCACGGCCACCATGAACGTGAAGAACAGGGCCAGGATCAGGCAGACCTGAAGAATGGTCTTCAGCACCTCCCTGATGGGAACTATGCCCTCATGCCGGAACTGGCGAATGTAGTAGATGCCCATCACGAAGGATGCCAGGGCGAAGGCTACGAGAAGGTCCGTAGCCAGACCAAGGATGAAGATCCAGAACGAGATCTCGGCCAAACCAACAAGGACGAGGCTATAGGCCATAACGATGATGGCGAAGATGACGAAGAGGTATCCGAAGATCTGGATGGCCCGTCCCTCTTTGCCCTCCCATATCCCCATTCGGTTGAACCTGCCCCCCTCGACCATGGTTCCTCGAATCCTCCCGGTCACTGGAACGGCATCTTCCGCATATCATATCTTCGGATGGTTCCCTCGTTGCGGACCACTGTGGACCATACCACCGAAGGAAGAACACGCCAGGATCCCTCCGCGAAGCCCTTTGATAGGACGTAAGCCGTAGCGTCACTCGAACAGGACCTGGCTGGTCCAGGGGATGATAGATATGTCCTCTTCGCGGAGTGGATTCCCTCTTAAAGTAATAGTTATGATGACCCTCTTGGCGGTCTTGGCACTTCTAGCCACCTCATCGGCCGCCACTGATGTGTCAGGCGACATCACGACCCCGACCACCTGGGACGGCAGCGGCTCTCCGTACATCATCACGATCAGCGTGGTCGTCCAGGACGGGGCCACGTTGACCATCGAGGCCGGTGTGGAGGTCAAGTTCGACGCAGGCTTCTTCCTCGAATGCCAAGGGACGGGAAGGATAGTGGTCCGCGGTACGAAGGCCAACAACACCCAGTTCTCCTCAAACTCGGCAACCCCCGTCATCGGTGATTGGCCCCATATCGCCACTGGCGTCGGCGGGACCTTCAACAACGCCACCATAACCCATGGGACGATAGGTCTCTATGCGGACACTGGCTCGAAGATCATCGATTGCACCATCAAGGCCTGTAAGACTGGAATCTGGGTGCGTGGCACTGGCGCCTACATCCAGGGAGCGACCCTGTGGGCGACCAGCGTCGGGGTCACCGCCGTGGACGCGACCAATGCCCAGGTGTTGGATTCCACTGCGGACAATGTGCAAAACGGCTTCAACATGCTCGGGTCCACCTCCGGTACCGTCTTCAGGGGATGTTCGGTAAATAACTCCGTCGACATCGGGTTCGGCCTCGTCGCCAACGGCACTGGCAACGTGGTGATGGACGGATACGTCACCAGGACGAGGATCGGCATCCTGATACAGGACATGATCTCACCCACCGCCGCGGGCGACCTTCAGGTGGTCAACTGCACGTTGGCCGCCTGTTCGGACAAGGGCATCTTCCTCAACAACGTGGACCCCACCCAGAAGGTCCTTATCAAGAGATGCAAGATCTGGGATGGCAACATCGCCCTCGAGGCCCATACATCGGGGAACATCGAGGTGACCGAGTGCACCTTCAGGAACAACAACAAGGGCACCCGGCTCCAGGATTGCACCACTGGGACCATTGTCTTCCACAGGAACAACTACATCAAGAACAACGAGGAGGCCATCACCATCAACAGCCAGGCCAGTTACGACAAGAACGGCTTTGGCAACTTCTGGTGGAAGGCCATCTTCGTCTATGGCTTCAAGGACGATAACAGTGACGGCATCGCCGACCAGGCATGGTCGCTCACGGGAACCCAGAAGGACAACTATCCCCTGATGAAACCCGTGGACTTCGAGTACCCGATCGCCCGGGCGGGCAAGGACATCAAGGTCCGCCAGCGCAGGTCATTCGACCTGGACGGCAAGGCCTCGAGCGATGACACCTGGATCGTCAACTTCACCTGGGCGGTCAGCCTCCCCAGTGGAGACGAGTACTACTACGGCCAGAAGCCCTTGGTCAGGGTCGCGGAGGCGGGTGTGTTCACCGTGACCCTCAGGGTCACCGACCCCCGGGGCAACAGAGACTACGACGACCTGAGCCTCAACGTCACCGACGGCGATGCTCCCGACATCGTCGAGATGCTGACGCCGGCAAGGATCGGTGCGGGCCTCACCCTGGTGTTCTCGGCCAAGATCACGGACAACATCAAGGTTTACGAGGCTTGGATGATCTACAAGTTCGGCATTGCAGGTCAGAACACTCGCTTGGACCTCGTCGCAGAGGGCGAGGACATCTGGTCCGCCGAGGTGGACATCCCGATCAATCTTGCACAGAAGGTCTACTACAGCCTGTCGGCCAGGGACGCGGAGAACAACATCGTCCGTTCCGGTGAGAAGGAGGTCTTCGTCGAGGACTTGGACCCACCCGTCGTCATCCTCGAGGACGATTACAACATCACCACCGGGGACAAGGTATGGCTCAACGTGACCATCACCGACAACAGACGGGTGGCAAGCGCCTCGGTCGAGTACTGGTTCGGCGTCGGGGAGCATCGAACGGCGAACATGTCCATGATGGGCATCCGTTGGGTCGTGGAGATAGATGTTCCCAGGGAGGGGCCATCCCCCATGAGGATCATCTTCAACGCCACCGATGTCGCCGGCAACTCCATGATCTCCGAGGTGATGACGCTGGAGGTCATCGACAACGATCCCCCTGTCCTCAACCTGGACAGCAGCACCGTCAAGTTCCACAAGGATGAAACCGCCGTTATAAGGGCCGTCCTTTCCGACAACACCGAGATCGCAACGGCATACGTCGAGGTCAAGTACCCTCCGGAGTCCGTTTACGAATCGACCGTCCTGTTCTTCGACGCTGACACCGGTTTCTACACCGGGGAGATCCTCGTCGCCCGCACTGGTGTCAGGATCTACTATCACTTCAGGGTGACCGACAGCTCGGGCAACGAGCTCGTCACCGAGGATGTTGAGCGCCTCATGCTCAGCCAGCGACCCACGATCACCACGGACCCGACCACCGAGGCCTGGGAGGGGCAGCTGTACTCCGTCGCCTTCGAGGCGGATGACCCGGACAACCTCCCCTACGAGCACGAGTGGTCCATGGACACCAATGCGACCTGGATCATGATAGACAAGGTGGAAGGGATCATATCTGGCACCCCGCAGGACTACCACGTCGGCTGGTACTGGGTGAACATCACCGTGATGGACCCCGACAGGGTATCGGACTGGCTCTACTTCGAGGTCGTGGTCCACGACGTGAACGCGCCTCCCGTTATCACCATCACCTTCCCGCAGCCCGAGCAGAAGGTGGGAACGGTGCTCAAGGTCTCGGGAAGGGCTGAGGACGACCTCGCCATCATAGAGTGGGTCCGGGTCAGCATTGACGACGGTGAATGGGTCAATGCCACCGGCACCCTTGTTTGGACCTACGAGATGTCCGTGAAGGGTTTCACCCCGGGCTTGCACTGGGTCACCGTCAAGGCGTACGACGGCGAGTCCGAATCGGTGATCGCCGAGATCTCCTTCGTCGTGTCCAAGAAGGACGACACGAATGATGGCCCGGGATTCGGCGGGATCGTCGCCGCGTTGGCCATCGCAACCGCCCTTGTCGGGGCCTCCCTCATCGCCCGACGCAGGGACTGAACCAGTTCCTCCAACGAAAGACACGCGATCAGCGATGAGCCTATTGTGACACCGCGACCGTCGAGGTCGAGGTTGGTCTCTCAACGAAAACCTTCCCGTGCAAACGGGAGCCTTCTATCCCATCTCTCGATCATGGTCGCATAACATTTATATAACATACTAATTATATACCGGTTATACTTGTTATGAACTTATGGTGGTCATGGTGAGGGAGGAGACTCTTGAGAGACGGACGTTCGCGGTTTCCCTGCTGGACGAGCTTGCCTCGGAAGGCGAGCTAACCTTCGGGGAGCTCCTACGGACGGTCGGATCCTCCCGGGCCACGCTGGCGACCACCCTCGTGGAACTGAACCAGGAGGGGCTGGTCTTCAAGCGCCGATTGGGACGGCGTACCTTCTACACCATCACGCCTGACGGGGCCAGGGCCCTCACGGAGATGCCCGTGGAGACGCGTCTGTTCGACGACCGCATCACGAACCTGGTGGGTCGCAGGCTCACGGAGGTGGGGGGCTGGGACCCCCATCTCTGGGTGCAGGACCTGTGGATACGTCGCCTCCGTACCAGGATCGTGAGGGTGCTCAACAGGATACAATCACAGGGGCCAGATGGCCTCCTCAACGGCAAGAAGGAGAAGAGGTGAACCTTTGTTAATAGAAGGGATGGGAGACAACCTCGATCTGACGGGGGAATTTGCTAGACAGACGCGATTGGACGGCTTCCTGGACATCCTGGCCAATCTCAGTGAACAGGGATTGGTCGAGTTCAATGACCACGAGGCGGGACTGAACCTCCAGCTGACCCGGCGTGGGGCCGAGATCCTAATGGTCCGCCGGAAGCGGGGGTCGATCGACACCTACGTCATGCACCAGATATCGTTGCACCAAGGACTGTTGCTCAAGAACGAATCATCGGCCTGAGCCCTGCTCGCGCACCTGCCGTCGTCCCCCGCGGACCCGGTCTAGAGGAACCTGTCGAAGGTCAGGACCTCGTTCTCTTGCCACAGGTACGTGTCGACGTGCTTGAAGCCCATTCGCTCGTACATGCGAAGGGCGAAGTCGAAGTCCCGGGTGGCGGTGAGCTCCACCGATTTGTAACCCGCCTCCTTGGCGAACTCGAGCCCCTTGGTCACCAGCTCTCTAACGTGCCCGTGCCCGCGCTGGTCGGCGCGCCCCACCAGGCGCTGCATGTTGCAGCAGTCAGGCTCGGGGTTGCCGTGGTCCATCAGGACGGTCCCGACCAGCTCGCTGTCATGCTCGGCGACGAGGAAGAGGTCGAGCTCTTCGTCGAACTCCTCCAGGAAACGGTACACCTCGTCCCGCACGAACTTGTTGATCTCTCGACCCAGGACCTCCCTGTAGACATCTATGATTAGCCTAATGGCGTCGTCCACGTCATCATCCTTGTAGGGCCGGTAGACCATCATCCTGACATCTCGCTCCTGCGCCCGGACCGTCATAGAATTCCGGAGGGGGTGAGGTAACCCCCCTGACGGGTCCTCCCTAAAAAACCTTCGGAGGTTTTCACCCCCCGGTGAGGTCGTTCAGAGGTCATGCCGGCCCCAAACCCTTTTAAAGGGGGCACGCGGTTAACTGGATGTGACCAGGTCGAGGAGGGGCCGGGAGGTGCTGGTCGTCCCTGCCAAGGAGGAGGCCTTCGCCGCCGCCCGCAAGCTGCACGTATATGCCGTACCCATTACGCGCAGCACATCGGACGTGTCATTTATCGCCTTCTACAGAGGTGCTCCGACCTCCGCGATCACCCACTACGCCAAGGTTGTCAGGATAACCAAGAACATGTCCTTCCAGGAGGTGTTCCCGGGGGGTTCTTCCATTCTCCTTCCCGAGGACTCGGCCTTGAAGGTCTATCACCTGGACCCTTTGGTGGAGCTCCAACGACGGGTGAAGAAGGGAAGGAACCCGCCCATCTCCGGACCCAGGTACACGAAGATGGAGAGGCTCACCAAGGCCCGCTACCTGGACGAGATCTGGCCCCCGGAGGAGACGAAATCGACCAAGGACCGGGGGAGGTCGGGGGCCAAGGGCAAGGCCAAGGCCAAGGAAGCGGACCTACCGAAGAAGGGCAGGACCAGTCGAGGTGGCAAGGCTGCCAAGGAGGCCGAGCCAAAGAAGAAGGGCAGGGCCGAGAGGACCAAGGGGACCGAATCCCCGAAGACCGAGACCAGGAAGGCCAGCAAGACCGAGAAGAAGCCCTCCGGACCCGGGGAGGGTCCCGAACCCGCCCCGAAGAGGAGGAGACGGGGTAAGAAGAAGGTGGAGAAGGAGGAGGAGGAGGAGCCGGAAGCGGGGCCGAAACCCTCTATGCGTTACATAGTCGACGGTTCCAACGTTGCCCTCGAGGCAAGGTCGTTCAAGGAAGGAGGCCGTCTCAGCCAGATCGAGCTCTTGACGGCCAAGTTGGAGGAGACCGAGGGCGCCGTGGTCACCGTCATCGTGGACGCCAACCTGCGCCATCACATCGACAGGAAGGACGATATGGAGGTCATGATCAAGGACCGACGCATCCTCCAGGCGCCCGCCCAGACCGACGCCGATGAGTTCATACTCCTCACGGCAGAATTCCACAGGTCCAAGGGTGAGACGGTCGTGATAGTGTCCAACGACCGGTTCCAGGACTACATCAAGAAGTTCAAACCCCGCTTCGACTGGGTGAAGAGTTCCCAGCAGAAGTTCATGTTCGTGTTCTCCCATGAAGGCTCCGAGGTCATCGAGGCGATGATCTCGATCTCGTGAGGCGGGCCCTTTCCCCCTCGCATCTCCGCATCCACCGATGGGACGAGGTCTAGCCCTTCTCCGCGGCTCCCAGGGCCCATATCCCCTCGGGCCTCCTGGTCCGGCCTGGGTCGCCCAGGTACATGCGCGTGCAGGGCGCGTAGGACACGGCGCCCATGGATACCAGCAGCTCGACCATGGCCTCGTTGTAGTCCGGGACGTTCACCGTCATCATGCGCGGGTAGGTCTCCCGGATCGCAGCCGTCATCACGGTCCTTGCCGCCAGGGCACCCTCCTCGCTCTGGACGGAGACCAGCGGGCCCAGCCTCAGGCAGCCCTTGCTCCTTCTGAGCACCCCGTACGCCAGGACGGCCTTCCCGGTGGGGACGACGAGCAGGGTGCTGTCCCCATCCGCGTGCAAGCGCCGGAGGAGCCCCTCCCGGTCCAGCCCGGACATGGTCCTGTCAAGCTCGATGGCCCGGGAGAGGTCGATGTCCCCGCCCCTCCTAACCTCTGGGGGGGCCTCTGGCAGGTCGAACCTCGCCGTCTCGAGGCCGAATCGCAGGGAGGTCCAATCGGCCTTGAAACCCAGGTCGGAGTAGAAGCTGACCACGTTCCCGACCGAATCCAGGCCGACGGAGCTGATCCCAAGGGACCGTATGTGCGCCATGCCCGCTGCCATCAGTTCCTGGCCCATGCCCTGTCCCCTGAGGCTCTCCTTGACCAGCATCAGCCCGATGAACCCGAGCCTCCCCCAAACGGACGCGTAGACGCATCCGAGCACCTCGTGACGGAAGCCAGTGGACCTCTTGAGGAGCATGCCGCCTGGCTGGACCGCGATCAGGCGCTCGACCTCTGCACGGGTGTAGGCCCAACCCGCCTCCTCCACGAGTCGTATGATGGCCTTGACGTCCTTGGGGGTGGCGGGCACGGTATCGCCCTCTCGGGGCGGGTCTGTGCCGGGGGCGGGTGTCACGTGCGGTGTCACGTCGTAACCGTGAATGAACCTTTCGGAGTGATTCTCCGTCCAGGTCGGGACGAGATATCCAGAACCAAAACCAATATAAATGGCATCTGGCTTTGAGGTTTCCCGGGAGAGAATCGCGTTGGCCAGCAACCGAGGTACCCGAAGGGCCGCCCTCATCGTCCTAGCGGCGCTCATGGTCCCGATGCTGCTCCTCGCCCCCGCCCTAGGACAGGCTCCATGGGTGGAGGTGATCGCCCCCGAGGACGGGGGCTGGGTGACGGACCCCCTTCTTGAGGTCCGTGGAAATGCATCCTCCCCGACCTTCGTCACCGACCTGGGGGCCGATTTCCTCACCAATGGAACGGGTTTCGGCCTGGAATGGGACGGTGAGAGCCTGAGCATGAGCCCCCGTGCCCTCTTCGTCGACACCTTCGGCGGTGACCAGCTGGATACCAGTAAGTGGACCGTGGTCCGTAGCCAGGGGGAAATAGCGGTCGAGAACGGCCACCTTCGGCTTGCCAACATAGGTTGGAACCGCCAGTATCCTCTGGTCCAGAGCAGGGGAGCTATGTTCTCGCAGGATATGGACTGGATCGCCAGGATCGACATGAGGTACACCTCCCAGGGCTACTCCGGGTCAGGCGGAGGGATCTCCGATGGAACGGCGATCGCCAGTTCGAGTTTCATGGCCGCTTACAACGAATGGGCCGGCTGGCAGCACCCGAGTTTCAAAGTGTACTCCAACCACGAAGTGGTGTACAACCAATCCACCCCGGACACCAGCAATCACGTGTACACGCTGACATACGAGGCCGATCCCAGCAAGTACTCCGTACTGATGGACGGCACGAAACTGGACACCTTCAACCACTGGAACATCCCGTCGGTCTTCTGGCTGGGGGCCACCTCCGACGGGATATATGCTCAGATCGCCAACCTCGAGATCGATTACGTGGATGTCTGGGCATTCAACGGCAAACGGACCTTCGCACCGATACAGTTCGCCTTCGAGACAGCGGTCGACGAGGTGAACATCAACTGGTCGACCACGCACCCGGCCACGGGGGATGCAGGTCTCCGGGCCCGCATCTCGACCGATGGCACCACCTGGGGTGACTGGACCGATGTGGTCGACGGCATCCCCGACGCCCTCCTGACCGGCGTTTGGCTCCAGCTCCAGGTCGACCTCTCACTGCCTGGCGTGCGCAACACGAACGCCAATGTGGCATTGCACGGCATCGATGTCGTGGGACACCACCCCGTAAGGACCGTCGAGGTCAGAAGCAACAACGGCCAGTGGGTCGTTGCCACTGGGACCGAGGAGTGGACGGCAGAGGTCCAGCTGAGGGAGGATATGAACCACATCGATGGGCGGGTGACGGATTCAGGTGGGAGGTCCAACCTCTCCTACTCCCAGCAGGCCCAGGACACCACGCCTCCGGTCGGGTCGACGCGGACACTGAAGGACAGGCCCTACACCAACGACCTCAACGTGACCCTCTCCCTCGACGCGACCGACAAGTACGGGGTCGAGTACGTCCAGGTCTCCAACTCTCCCTACTTCACGGGCATCGTCACCTTCCCGTTCCAGGGTTCCCTTGACTGGTCGATGCGCGGGTCGGATGGGGAGGTGGCATGCTACGTACGGTTCGTGGACACCCATGGTCTGGTCAGCGAGACCTTCTCGGACCCCATCCTTTACGACACCTTCCCACCCTCGGGCAAGATCACGATCAATGACGGCGCCAAGTACTCCCCGTCCCTCGTTGTCGATCTTGCCGTTGAGTACTCCGACACGAGGGGAATAGCGACCATCGAGCTATCCAACCACGAGAACTTCACGGACATGAGGACGGTGGATGCTGGAGAGACGACCTTCGAGGGTTGGTCGATGGCCGAGGGCGAGGATGGACCCCGCACGGTGTATATGCGCCTTACCGATGTTTCGGGGAACGTAAGGGTCGTCGCCGACTCCATAGAGTACTTCCATCCAAAGGCGGTGGGGACCCTTACCCTCGCCGATGGGGCCAATGTGACAAAACAGGGGGTGGTCGACGTAGAGATCCCCGTTCCTCTGGAGCTTTGGGCACGAAGGATGCAGCTGTCCAACGAGCCCGCCTTCATCGAAGCCACCTGGAAGCAGCTGGAGAAGGAGACCAAGTGGATCCTGTCCCCCGGGGATGGTCCCAAGGTGGTCTATCTCCGGTTCCTGGACTTCCGGGACATCGTATCCCTCCCGGTCAATGCAACGATCATCCTTGACACGACACCACCCCGGATCGACGTGATCATCGACGGGGGCGCGACATACGCGACCGACACCACCGTCGCGGTCGAGGTGATCTACGTGGACGCCCTACCTGCCACATCGATGTGGGTTTCCAGGGTGGACCGTTTCAACGAGATAGAGCCCCATCAGTTCATGGGCTCGTTCGAGTGGGAGCTCTTCCGGCAGGAGGGCCCCCAAGGATTGTTCATCAAGGTGGTCGACCTGGCCGGTAACGAGGCCGTTGGTCGTTCCAGCATACATTTCGCCACGATCCTTCCCGAGGTGACCGTCCATCTGCCAGATGGAGAATGGTCCAATTCCGAGCGCCATGTCCCGATCCTCGTGGATGTCATCGACCACTACGGAGGGATCGAGGTCCAGGTATCGATGGGCGCGGACCCCGGGGACGGAACCGAGTGGTTGGCCAATGATGGCGTTCTCCAAGCACCCGTACCGGAGGGTACCGCAGACGGTGACCACATGATCTATGTAAGGGCCCGTAACGCTGCCGGGCTCAAGTCCAAGGTGGCCAATGTCACCGTCACCCTCGACAGGACCGCTCCTGATGTGACCGTGCTCGGTCCTGTGGACGGGTCATCTATACCCCAGAAGGGGTTCGATGTGCTGCTGGAGCTGATGTCCAGCGATCCCTCCGGCA